>NZ_JAAAPK010000007.1:300000-487113 GCF_009909105.1 Corallococcus exiguus | reverse complement strand
GGAGGGCTGATGCGGCCTTGCCGCGCGGCCTGGGCCAGCTCCTGGAGTGTCGCACCCTGGAAGGGGCGCACGCCAAAGAGGGCCTCGTGGAGGGCCACGCAGAAGCTGAACTCGTCGGAGTGGGCGTCCGCGTGCTGGCCTCCCATGAGCTCCGGAGCCATGTAGGCGGGTGTGCCCAGGAGCTGGCCCGTGCGGGTGAGGTGCTTCATGGAGGCAACCGGGGCCTTGTCGGGCTCCTGGAGCGGAGCGCCCTCGTCCTGCTGGAGCGGGCCGGCGATGCCGAAGTCCGTCACGAAGACGCGGCCCTCCTTGCTCAGGAGGGTGTTGGCGGGCTTGAAGT
The DNA here is from genome assembly GCF_009909105.1 of Corallococcus exiguus. Lineage (NCBI taxonomy): Bacteria > Pseudomonadati > Myxococcota > Myxococcia > Myxococcales > Myxococcaceae > Corallococcus > Corallococcus exiguus. Next base: position 486,773 of record NZ_JAAAPK010000007.1, on the reverse strand, counting down.
CACGGTGCACCAGTCCCGCGGCGTGCGCGGCGGCGAGGCCCTTGCCGGCTTCGAGGAAGACGCGGAGCACCTGCTTCCAGGGACGCGGCTGCCGCATCCACTCCGCCAGCGTGGTGCCCTCCACCAACTCCATGGCGAGGAAGACGCCGTCCGCATGGGTGCCCACGTCGTAGAGGGTGACGACATTGGGATGGCGGAGCCGGGCGAGCGCCTGGGCCTCGCGCAGCAGCCGCTGCCGCAGCTCCTCGCGTTGGCGTCCCTCGGGGCGCAGCATCTTGATGGCCACTCGGCGTCCCAGCTCCGGGTCATCCGCCGCGTACACGACGCCCATCGCGCCAGAGCCGAGGCGCTCTCGCACCACGTACCGGGAGAGCTTGTCGCCCGGCAGCAGTAGCTGGGACGGCGCCTGTGCGGAGGCCTTCGGAGCACCGGCCAGGACCTGGGTGTCATTCCCTGCCGCCAGGACCCAACGGCAGTCCGTACAGCCTTCCAGGTGCGCCAGGACAGAGCTCCGGTGCTCTTCGGAGAGCAGCCCGGCAAGAAAGTCCGTCAGCGTCGCTTCCTGTGGACATGAATGCATGTGTGCTCACTCCGCGAAGCGTTCCGGTTCGCCGGACGTAGCGGATGTGGGTGCTCGTTCGTGCATGAGTCCCCCTCAGGAAAATCTTGGGATGCAAGATTAGGCCATTCTATCTTTCTCCACGAGTGAATGGGCAGTCCTGCGTTGACTCGCGCACGGAGCGGAGCTGCACCTCAGTCAATTCTTGATTCCCAAGAGAGGTGCTCGACGTTTGGTGGGTTTGTGTGGGCGAGCGTCTGCCTTGTTGCCGCGCGGTTCGCCATGTCTGGCAAAGGATAATCAAGACCGTGGTCCAGGCCTCCCTCTGAGGATGGGCCGCGCCAGTCTCCCTTTGATTTGTCAGGTTCACTTCATGGGTTTGCATGTGTGTCGATGAGAGCTGGACTCCCCCGCCACTGCCTCAATCTCAGCTTCAGTACTTCCATCATCGCTTCCCGATGCGTCGCTGCCAGGCCAGTATCTGTTGAAGCTCATCCTTGCCGCGGGCTCCCGCTGACTCCATTCCCGCTCGCGCTTCTTCGGCCATCGCGAGCGCGCGCGCCCGGTCAGGGGAGGTGTGTGTATCAAGAAGCGCTCGGGCCAGCAGAAACGAGGTCTTCGCGGCTATCTCCGGGGCCATGGCCACAGGGTTCTGGCGCTGGAGTTGCCGGGCGCGCTCGAGCATCGACACCGCCTTGCTGGCTGCCCCCAGGGCGAGGTGGGCTTCTCCGGCGCAGGTCAGGGCGCCCGCGACGCTCCGATATCCCGCGACCGGCACCTCGCCGAGGAGGTCGCGCGCGCGCTCGCAATGCGCAAGAGCCTCCTTGGGCTCCCGGGTCACCAGTGCCACCCGAGCCAGGCTCAGGAGTATCCGCGCGGTGATGAAACCTTTCGGGTCCGACTCTTTATCCAGCCGGCCCAGGCCCTCCAGCAGGTCGCGCCGAGCCGCGGCATGGCGGCCCGCGAGCAGGTGTGCCCGGGCGCGGAGCTCCAGCGACCATGTGGCATATGTGGTGGTGGGACCGAATGCCCGCTGGGCACGCTCCACGGCCTGTGTGGAGAGATGGAGCGCCTCGTCGTTCCGGCCAGCCTCCAGGGCAATGACTGCTTGCTGCTGGATCACCATGACGACGTTGAGGTTGTCGGGCCCCAGGACTCTCTCGAAGATCGTGCGCGACCGCTCGAGCATGGTCCACGCTTCCTCCCGCTGTCCCTCAAGGCGTAGCGGTTTGGCAAGGTGCTGGAACATGCGTGCAAGTTCAGGAGTCTCCGGGGTGGCCGACGTCTCGAGGATGGCCAGGGCCCGATGCCAGGCGTCGATGGCATCGGCCCTCCGGCCCAGGCTCATGTATGTCGAGGCGAGGCTGTCGTAGGACTCAACGAGGATGGGGTGGTCGGAGCCCAGCAGCCGCTTGTGCTGCTCAAGGGCCTGGAGATGGAGTTCCAGCGCCTCCTCGGGACGCGCTTGGAGTAATCGACTCCATCCGAGTCGATCGAGGAGGATGGCGATACGGAGGTTCTCCGGCCCCTGATGCTTGCGCACGAAACTCAAGCCTTGAATGATTTCAGCCTCGGCCTGGGCATGCTTCTCCTGGACCATCCGCGCCGACCCCACGCGGAGGTACAGGTCCGCCGTGATGTCCGGGAACCGCTCTCGCCCCAGTCGCTCCACGGCTGCCTGGGCGTGGCGGATGATCTTCTCCATGTCCTCGTCACGGAACGGATGGCTATCGACCACCTCCGAGACGAGGAGAATCAATGCACGGGCCGCGGACTCGTCGTCATGCCCGGCTTCGGCGGCCCAGAGTGCCTGGTGGAGGGACGTCTCTGCTTCCTTCCGTCTTTCGAGCAGTTGGTTGAGTTCGCCATGGACCACGAGCACCTCCGCCTCCAGTGGCCGGTAATCAAGGCCTCGGAGTTCTTGGAGGAGGGCGTCTGTCACGCCAAGCCCCTGGTGTAGCCGGCGCGCGGCGAGGTCCGCTTGGGCCTGTGCCAGCTTGCGCCGGACTTCGTCCACGCGGGGGCGGAGGATTTCCGGTGGCTGCGGACGGCTTGAGAGCCCGGGCGTGTCCCGGCAGCCGGTGAGCCCTTCAAGGGAGGCCGTCAATTGGTGCGCGTTCTTGACTGTCTCCGCATCTGCCTTTTCCATCACTTCGGTCACTGCGGCGAACTGCCAGAGCCGCGCGTCCAGGCACGCGGCCGTCTGCCAGGCTTTGTCGCCGGTGTCATGGCCTGTGGCCATGCAGGCCTCGGTGCGAAGCGTCCGCCACTGAGCCGCATGGGTGTCCAGCACTGATGCGAGCTGCTCCCATGCTGGCGCGGCGTAGGACGCGCCCGTGGACAGGAAGGCCGTGCGGATCCGTTCGCGTCGCGCGGGGCTCCAGGCCACCGTGAGCTTCTCCACTTCCTGCTCGCAGTGACTCCCCTCCGTCGCTCCGTAGGCCGCGAGGGTGCCCAGGATTCCAGCCACGGCCGCGGTGGCCATCATCCGCGCAAGCCACCGGATGGGCCGTGGCGCGAGGGCCGCCAGGAGGGACTCCATGGAGGGGAAGCGCTCCTCGGGGTTGGCGCTGAGCCCCCGGAGGACCGCGCGCCGGACGCGGGCTGGAACCTTCACCTCCCGCTTCGGAGGGCTGATGCGGCCTTGCCGCGCGGCCTGGGCCAGCTCCTGGAGTGTCGCACCCTGGAAGGGGCGCACGCCAAAGAGGGCCTCGTGGAGGGCCGCGCAGAAGCTGAACTCGTCGGAGTGGGTGTCCGCGCGCTGGCCCTCCAGGATCTCCGGAGCCATGTAGGCGGGCGTGCCCAGGAGCTGGCCCGTGCGGGTGAGGTGCTTCATGGAGGCAACCGGGGCCTTGTCGGGCTCCTGGATCGGAGCGCTCTCGTCCTGCTGGAGCGGGCCGGCGATGCCGAAGTCCGTCACGAAGACGCGGCCCTCCTTGCTCAGGAGGGTGTTGGCGGGCTTGAAGTCGCGGTGCACCAGGCCCGCGGCGTGCGCGGCGGCGAGGCCCTTGCCGGCTTCGAGGAAGACGCGGAGCACCTGCTTCCAGGGACGCGGCTGCCGCATCCACTCCGCCAGCGTGGTGCCCTCCACCAACTCCATGGCGAGGAAGACGCCGTCCGCATGGGTGCCCACGTCGTAGAGGGTGACGACATTGGGATGGCGGAGCCGGGCGAGCGCCTGGGCCTCGCGCAGCAGCCGCTGCCGCAGCTCCTCGCGTTGGCGTCCCTCGGGGCGCAGCATCTTGATGGCCACCCGGCGTCCCAGCTCCGGGTCGTCCGCCGCGTACACGACGCCCATCGCGCCAGAGCCGATGCGCTCTCGCACCACGTACCGGGAGAGCTTGTCGCCCGGCAGCAGTAGCTGGGACGACGCCTGTGCGGAGGCCTTCGGAGCACCGGCCAGGACCTGGGTGCCATCCCCTACCGCCAGGACCCACCGGCAGTCCGCACAGCCTTCCACGTGCGCTACGACAGAGGTCCGGCGCTCTTCGGAGAGCAGCCCGGCAAGAAAGTCCGTCAGCGTCGCTTCCTGTGGACATGAATGCATGTGTGCTCACTCCGCGAAGCGTTCCGGTTCGCCAGACAGAGCCCCGGGGGCATTCAAGCGTGTGGCCATCTCCCCGTCGAGGTCGTCGCGGGAGTGTTTGGACAGATTTGTCCCTTTCATGAAGTGCTGGCGAAGCAAGTCGATGGTGTTCTCGTTCGTGCTTCGCTGTCATGGGCCGTGGCTATTACTGACGCGTTCATGCACAGACGCTGGGTGCGTTCAGGCGGTTGCGTCGCCAGGAGACGTCGAACGCGCTCCGCATGACGTAAATGAAGGCCGTGCGCCTGGCTCAGCGCTTCCTCCGTCGTGCCGCCAGCAGGAGCCCCAAGGACACGATCAGGGAGGGACTCGCTCCACCGGTGGTCGAGCAACCACCCGAGCCGTCGGAACGCGGTTCGACGGGCGATTGCTCAGGACGATACGCGGCCACCAGTTCCACCGGAGTGCGCGTCTCTGCCCCATCGTCATCACGCACGACGAGTTCGAAGCGGAGGTGCTCGCCTTGCTGAATGACCCAGTCCCAGGGGCTGACCCAGGACAGCAGTCCCGTCACGCTCACCTGGACCCAGTCTGGCGCGCCTGCGACGGAGAATGTCAGCGCATCTCCGGCTCCGCCAGGGTCGGAGACCTGGACCTGGTAGGTCATCTGCCGCTGCGACGTCACGAGCTGTTCGGGGATGGGCTCCACCCGGGGCGCGACATTCTCGATGGGGATCTCGAAGGCTCGGTCGAAGTATCCCGTGGCGGATTCAACGCGCACGATGCCCCGCTGAGAGGAAAGGCCAGGCGGGTTGTCCGGGTACACATGTCGTGTGGAGGGCTCCGCCGTCATCTCGTCGAAGGTCCCGTCCCCGTCGAAGTCCCAGTGATATCGGAGGATGGGTTCGCAACCGGGCTCGGCCCGGGCGCTGAGCCCAGCGGTGACGGGCTCCGTCCGCCCAGAGCCCTCCACGCCCACGTCAAGGATGACGGGGGGCCCACACTCGACGACGGCGCCCCAGGTCTGCACGACCGAGGAACGTTGCAGGTTGTCCACGACGCGCAGCGCCACCCGGTGAACGCCCGCGCTGGAAAACACATGCATCCGGGTGGCATGAGCGCGGGCCTGTGAGAAATTCTCCTCCTCGGGCACGGGAATCGAGTCCCAGGCCGTCGGATGGAAGGTCTTCCCGTCGTGGTCCAGGTCCCACTCCAGGGTCCAGGGCTCGGAGAAGGCCGGAGCGAGGAAGGCCACGTCAAGCGTGAACGGATGCCGCACCTGGGGAACCAGGACGTCCGAGCCCAGTCGCACCGGGGAGGGATGATCCGGAATGAAGTTCGGCGCGGCCTGCACCGTGTGCGAGGGGTTCCCGTTCGCGTCGATGATCCGCACAGCCACCGCCGTCGCCTCTGGAGACGGCGGAACGAGCGCGGTGTAGGAGATCACCTCGGTATACGAATGAGGCGTGGCCGGCGCGCTCGTCGTGGCGTCCACGTCGAAGTGGCCGTCGTAGTCCGCGTCCCACTGCACCTCCCAGGGGCCTGGGGTCCCATCTCCCACGAAGTCGACCCGGAAGGACGCCTCCCTCCGTACCTCAGGCCGCCAGGAGGCAAACCAGTCGTAGATGTCGGCGGTCCCTGAGTACCGGGGATGGGCCGTGAAGGAATCGCCACCGGGAAAGGTGAAGACGACAGGGCCCGCGCTCGGGGGATCCCACTCCGCGGTGGCAATCCCGTCGCCCGCGATCATGTCAGCGCCCTGACCATCGTCGAGGAGAACGAGACTCCAGGGCGCGATGCTGAGCTGCACTGTCACGGAACCCGCTGACTGCTCACAGCGGATGTTCAGCGCGGCGAGCGTCATCCGCTCCTGATAATCATACCACCTGTCCGAACCGCTGTGGACGATGTCTCCCGACGGCTCAAGACGTCTGACCATCGATTGTTCCGCGCAACTCATCGAGCCTCCACCGCCCGTGTCGATGGCACGGATGCGGCGGCCCGTGACGCTGAGGTCGCGGAGCGCGGGTACCTCCTGGCCACCGCTCAGCACCAGGTTGCGGAGGGCCCGCCAATCGCGCTCGGGCGACTGCGCGTGCAGCAGCGCCACGAGCCCCGTGACATGGGGTGCCGCCATGGACGTACCGCTGAAGACGGCATGGCCGCCCCCGGGCACCGTGCTCAGGATCGAGACTCCTGGAGCGAAGATGTCCACCTTCTGGTGTCCGTAGTTGGAGAAGCGGGCCCGGCGGTCCAAATCATCCGACGCGCCCACGCTGAGGATGTTGGGCAGGGTGAATTCCGCGGGGTAGCTCGACATCCAAAAATCCATGTTCATCCCGAGGTTGCCCGCAGCCGCCACGAAGAGGATGCCCGCATGGAGGTGCCCGGTAATGGCATCCGAGAGCGCCTGTGAGGCGAAGGACCCACCCCACGAGGCATTCGAGGCGATGAGGTTCACCGGGTGCCGGGCCCGCGTTTTCAGGTCCAGCAGATAGTCGAGGCAACGGACCGCCGCATCCAGCGCGAAGAAGCCATCCGCGTCCTCGATCTTGCAGGCCAGGAGCTTCGTGCGCGGACTCACCCCGACGACCCCGAGCCCGTTTCCGCCGCGCGCGGCGATGGTCCCGGCCACGTGCGTGCCATGGCCGTTGACATCCATGGGCGTCTTCGTCTCGTCCGTGGCATCAATGCCGTGAACGTCGTCGACATAGCCATTGCCGTCGTCATCGACGCCGTTTCCGGCGATCTCCCCGGGGTTGACCCACATGTTGTCGGCCAGATCCGGGTGCGTGAAGTCCACACCACTGTCGATGACGGCAACGACATCCGCCTCGCTCCCCTGGGTGAGTTCCCAGGCTTCAGGCGCATTGATGTCCATGTCCGCGCCGCCCAGCGTCTGCCCCGTGTTGTGAAAGCCCCACTGTTCACGGAAGCGCGGGTCCGCGGGGAGCACGGAGGGCGTATAGATGGCATTCGGCTCGGCGAATGCGACGCGCGGGTCGCGGCGGTAGTGGGACAGGGCCTGCTCGACGCTCATGCCCTCGGGAAGCTTCACGAGCTGGAGCCCGGGCATCTTCCGGAACCGGTGCAGCACCCGCGCTCCCTTCAACCCTCGGGTAGGGTCTTGCTCCATCGCCTGGATGCCATCGCGAAAACGCACCAGGACCTCGCCTTCGACCTGGGTCCGCGCGAGGGTATGTTCCGGGGCCGGAGACGCTGCGGGCGCTGGAGGTGGAGTCGTCCGCGCGTCACATCCCAGGACGAGGGAGCCCACCAGGAGGACCGTCCGGACCACCTGGGCTTCTCGGGATGGAGCGCTCCTCCGCCGACCCTCCTCCGCGGGGCGCGGTGCTTCGGCGGGATCGACTTCCCGAGCACCCGCACCACCGACCGTTGTCCCTGAACTCATGACATCTCCTCTGGATGAGGGGTCGCGGCCCCTTGTCAGGATTGAAATAGACGCCGTGCGCGTGATTGAAGGGTCGGGCCTGAAACGGGCCCGAGATCCGCATATCTTCTCGTAGACGCCCAGGGGCTGCCGCTCACCGAGTTCGTGACCGCCGCCAATGTGCACGACGCGCACGAACTCTTCCCGCTTCTGGACTGCGTGCCTGCGGTGAGGATGCCTTCAGGCCAGTGGTGGCTTCGCCCCACCAAACTGCATGGCGACAAGGCCTCTGCACCAAGGAAGAACCGGCATGGGCTGCGCCTGCGCGGCATCGCCTCGCGCATTGCGCACCCGGTCGTCGAGTCCAACGAACGTCTTGACTGCGCAGTAATCTCGCGAATCCACGGTCTCATTCACGTTGACAGGTTCCGCTCCATGGCGGCCTGGACGCAGGCATGACGCAGCGACCGGGTTTCGAGTAGGCTCAGCTGTGCTTGCGCGTGATGGATACGAAGCCTGCGGGGACGGGTTTCCCGGGCGCCCAGCTCTCCATGGCGCTCAAGAGCTTCGTCACCTGCAGTGAGAGCGGGAACACCGGCTCCGGAATCCGTGTCTTGTCGAACCAGGCCGACTGCTCGCCCTCCGGAGTCTCTCGGTCGAGCGCCACGCTGGTCGTGGCCCCGGGCGCGTCGAAGTCCAGGTCGTCGAGAGCCAGGTCCGAGGCGCGGTTCCACGCGTCGAGTTCCGCCTGGGCGAGCCGCGCGTCGACGACGCCCCCGTGGGGAAGCTGAAATTGAACGATACCGCTCGAGTGCACTGACAGGGTGTGGTCGCCGACGGTCCACCGCGTGAGCGCGCCCTCGATGACGGGCGATTGAAGCGGGTCGTCACCCAGGTCAGCCTGGGCGGGCAAGGGGCCGGGGTAGAGGTCCTTGGTAGAGGCGAGGGACATGTCGGGGATGAACTCGGTGCGCGCGCGCCACTTGCCCGTCCCCAGCAGCCAGGTGAGGAAGTCGCGCGCGCGCGCCATGGATTCGGGATGGCCTCGCTGGTCGATGCTCACGCCGTCCGGATGGACAGAGACCAGCACGCCAGCGGTCGGAAACTCGGTGGGGTGGGCGATGCGCCAGTCACGTGCTTCACGGGCGCTCCGCACGCGCCCGGCGAGGAGGAAATCCTTTCCATTCACGGGATCTCGCCAGGCCCAGGGGAGGGCGCCGAGGTACGCCTCAATCGCGGCGACGTCGACCGGACCGTCGGTGCGGGTGAGCCATGCACTTTCGAATTTCATCACAGGTGCCTCCATGGGGGAGCCGGTCTACTGCTTGGTTCTCAGATGTCCAGCGTCGGCGACCTGTTTTTCGAAGGCCTTGAACTGATACTCGTTATCATTGCCGTTGTATGGGTTCTGAACGTCCGCTGGCCCCCTGGGCACGGGTTGGCCGTCCACACCAATCTTGAATGCCACGCTGGTCTGGTCCAACGGCTTGATGACCTTGTTGTCGCTAACCTGGATGCCATTAGGGCCATTCGGGAGGACCGTAATGCCGTCAGTGAGGACCTCGATGCTGTAACTCGGAATATCCGGGCTATGCTTATCTCCTTTGGGCTTGAATCGCACGAGCGTGTCGTTGCCGAACAGGTAGGCCTCCTGGGGTCGGGGTGGATTGCCGGGGAGCATGGTATCGCCCAGCTTTCGCGCCCGACCTGCTTTGAGCTCCTGGTCTATGGCTGTGCTCAGCTCCGTAGCCGACAGATTATTTAACTGCGGCGCGAGCCGCTTCGCTTCTGCTCCTCGACCTCCAATATTGAAAGCGTCCAGGGCAGCTTGGTCTTTGGGGCTGAGGATCCATTGATTCAGGTCTCCCATTACCCGGTCGGCACGCTCTCTTGCCACGACTCGGGCTTGTTCTCTTACTGCCTCGTTCGCTACATACGGTGGCGTCCCCCCATTTACCCTTGATGGCTTCTTCCCGGTTTTTGACAATTCTTCGGCTTTAGCCGTGAAAGCCTCTATCCACACCTCGACAAGGCGCTCGCGGGCCGATGCGTCGCCTTCGAAGTCCATTTTCTTGGTGATCCTGCTGACGGCGTCGTCCGCCTTTTGCTCCAAGGCCGTCTTTGGCGTTGTCGCCCCGTCGTCGGCTGCGACGAAGCCGCGAGCCGGGGCCAGCGAGCTGAGCTGCTGCTCGTGCTCTGCCAACTGCGTGCGCAAGCTCTCCAAATCGCGCTCAATGGCCACGCGCTGAGCCGCTGTCGGTACCTGGGCGCCGCTGTCCAGGCTGTGCAGGCGGGCGTCAATCTTCCGCTGCATGGTTTCCAGCCCGGTGATGAGGCCGTTGAGCTTCTTCACCTCGAGCTGCGATTCGAAGCCCTGGGTCCCATGGCCCGGCTTCTGGGTGAGCGCCTGGAGGGCGCGGTCGCGGAGCTGGCGCACCTGTCCAAGGGGCCCCTCGTACTTCTGGAGCGTTTGGGCTGTCTTGAGGTGCGCTTGGATCTGAGCGGGCGTGGCCTTGGGGCCTGCCTCGATGTGGACGCGGCGACTGTCCCCATAGCGCACGCGGACGGAGCTGCCCGTCAGCTCCGGATTGCGCACCACGGGAATCTCCCGAGGCTGGAGCCCCTTGGCCAACCCCGCGGAGGTCAGTCCTCCGGCGGCCCCGCCGAGGACGGCCCCCGTGCCGGCCTGCACGGCCACCTGGCCCAGGCCGTCCGCGAGGCCGTTCTGCCACGTCTCGCTGCGAGTGGCTGCGTCCACGGCGCCGCCAGCCGCTCCACCGACCACGCCTTCCTTGACGCCCTGCTTCCCGGCCGTGAGGACCGCATTCTCCACGGCCTCCTTCCCCACCGTCGTGGTCACGCCCTTCGTCGCGGACGATGCCGCCACGCTGGCGCCCTTGGTCACCGGCAGGACGGCCGTTCCGCCCTCGACGGCGCCAATCACGGCTTGCCGTCCGGCATCCTCCCAGCCCGCGGCGCCACCCTGTATCAGTTCGTTGGTGGCGGCCCGGGTGGTCGCGCCCAGCGCGGCATAGCCGGCAATGGCCAGCGGTGTCGCCGCTCCACCGGAGAGCACCACGGCCGACGTGGTCGCCACCGCCACCGCGGCGGTCGCGGCGCCCTCCGCGAGCGAATCCTTGCTGCTCTGCAGCGACTTCACGTCATCCGTGGCGAACCCGACGGAGCGGCTGGCATTCTGGGTGTCGCCGGCCTGGATGGCCTTCTCCGCGTCCCTCAGGTTCCGGTTGAGTCTGTCGTTGTCGGACTCGCCGCCCTTGACGGTCCGCTGGACGTTGTCCAGGAGCCAGGTTCCAAAGCCAGATTCATTGGCCTGCTGCTCACGCAGGCGGCGCGCCAGTTCCTGGTTCGCGTTGGGGTCCTTGTCATCCACCGCGCCCAGGTCGAAGCTGTGCTCGAGCAGCTCCAGGTGGTCTCGGCCGCTAAGCTCCGAATCCAACCTGGAGCGCAGGTCCTCCCCATACTTCCTCTTGTAGGCGGCGGAGATGTCGTTGATCTCCGCCTTGGACTTGCCCTGCAGCACATCGCGGAGGGCGTCCTCGTCGGTACCCGCTCCATCTACGGCCAGCTTGAGCTTCTCGGCGGCGGCCTCGGCCTGGGCCTGGGTGTCACCTTCCTGGGGCGGGTTGAGCAGGCGCAGCGTCACCTCCTTGTCCGCGCCACCCCACTTGCGAATCTCGTCCTCCAGGGACTTGCCCGTCAGCTTCTGGTACTCGGCCTTGAGATTGGCCAGCTCATCGGGCTTCTTTCCTTCGAGGACGGCGCGCACGCCGGATTCGTCCGCGCCGAAGACGCCATTCATGGCGCTGGTGAGGCGGGCCGCATCCGCCTTGGCCGGGTTGTCCTGGATCAGCCCCATGGCCCGGTCGTAATCTTCCTGGCCCAGCTCGTCCTTCAGCTGACTCTTGAGTGCTTCGTCCTGCGCCAGGATTCTGCGCTGCTCCGGGGTGGCTTTCTCCAGGCGCTCGAAGATGCGGTCCTCGTCCGTGCCCAGCCCATCCATGTCCTGCTTGAGACCGTCCTTGATGGCCTGTGCTTCCAGTGGGTCTCGCTGCTCCGGTGTCTGGGGTTGACCCGCGGAGAGCATGTTGCGGGCCCGGTTCAGTTGCTCTGGGGTGAGCGACTGCCCCAACTTGCCCAGCATGAAGTCCTGGGCCGACTGCCCTGGCTTGAGGCCGCCATTCATCTCCGCGAACTTCTGTGCGGTGTCCTGTCGCTGCTCGGGCGTCTGCTTCTCCAGCACCTTGAGCAGGTCCTCATTTGAGCCGAACACACCGTCCAGCTCCGCCTGGACCTGCACCGCGGCGCTCTTGGACGCGTCACCCTGGAGCAGCGCCAAGGCGTGCTTCCCGTCCGCTCCGCCCAGTTCATCGCGAATGACGGAATCCAGGTCCTTGCCGTGGTTGCGCTTGTAGCCCTTGCGGATGAGGTCGATCTGCTCGGGGGACTTGCCCTCCAGCGTCTTGAAAACGGTGTCTTCATCCGTGCCCCAGCCCGTAGCGCCTCCTTCCATGGCGTCAAAAAGGGCCGCCGCATCCCGGTCCGCCTGGGCCTGGGTATAAGAGGGTGCCTGGGAAGGGGTTTGAGCTTGGGGCGTGGACGGGGCGGAGTCCGTCACCAGCATTCGCTGGAGCGAATCTGGAACCTTTGCCTCCGCGATGGCCTTTTGCCGCTCCGGGGAGCCGGGAGGCGCGGAGAGAATCTTCGCGGCGGCGTTCGCGGAGAGGGTGCCTGCGGGTTGGTAGTGGGGCTGGTCCTTCAGGAAGGCTTGGAGGTTGTCGTAATTCTTGCCAAGGGCGGGGTCCATGACGCGGTCCCCTTGGCGAATCAAGACGTGCCCGGACTGGCCCTCGGCACCAGGACGCGAGTCCTTGAGGAACACCATCTCCGAGCGCGCTCGCAGGGTGGGCGTGGCCTTGGCTACCCAGTCCGCGGCGACATCCAGGCCGTTGACCTTGGTGTCGCGAGAGCTGCCATCCCGCATGGGCGGGACGGGGTTGCCGAGGGCCACGTCGGGAGGCACCACCCCTGTGTTGGCTCCGGGCCGCTGGTGGAACCAGGTGGCGGCGGACGGGTCCGTGGCCGTCTGCCCGAAGGGTCCAGGGGACGCGTCCTTCGTGTCCTTCGCGCTGAAAGGAGTCCCAGGCGCTTCGCCCGTCCCGGCCGACTGGATGACTTCCTGCGGCGGCGGGGCCGTCAAGCCCAGCAGCTTCTCCAGTTGAGCCTTTCGACTCGTGCCCTCGAAGGCCGACTCGAGCTCGCTCTTCGTCGGCTTGACCTTGTCGATGTCCTTCTGGCTATAGGGCGGCGTCTTGCATTCCGCGACGGCCGCCGCGTTCGCCTTGAGCATGGCCTCCTCGGCGCTCTTCGCGGCCAGGGCGGCCTTCTCCTCCGCATCCTGGAGTTTTTGCGCCGCGGCCAGGGACGCATTGGTGGCCTCCTTGAGCTTCTTCTCCGCGGTGGCGAGGGCTTCCTTCGACTTCTTCGCCTCGGCGGGTGTCTGCCCCAGCCGCTCTGCGGCCTTGCGTGCGTCGGTGACGGACTTCTCCTCCGCGGTCTTCTGCCGTCGCGCGCCATCCGCGTCGCGCTGGGCCTGCGTCAGGTTGTCCCGGGCCTCGGTCGCCGCATTGCGCCGGGCCTCGGCGGCGAGCCGCGCCGCCTCCGCCTTCTGCCGGGCCTCCTCCGCGCGGCGCTGTGCCTCGGCGGGATCGACTTTCGGAGCACCACCAGAACCGCCGACCGCCTTCACTGAGCCCATGGGACATCTCCTCTGGATGGGTGTTCGAGCGCGAGTCGATGCGCGTCTGCCCTGCAATCGAGGAGAAAGAGGGCCTGGGCCCGCCGGCGTCCCAAAAATCCCGGAAGAAGACGCTGGTGGCCCCGGGAGGTTTTGCAGCGCGGGCGGGTCTTGCTTCAGCCTTGGCTCGGTGCGCGAGCAACTGCTCGCGGGCATCGGCTCGCAGGCCCAGGCTCATGTATGTCGAGGCGAGGTGTCGTAGGAGCGAACGAGGATGGGGTGGTCGGAGCCCAGCAGACGCTTGCGCTGCTCGATGGCCTGGAGATGTAGCTCCAGCCGCTCCGCAAGACGCCCCTGGTCAAATCGAATCCATCCGAGGCGATGGCGGAAGGTAGCGGTGCGGAGGTTTTCCGGCCCCTGAACCTTGCGCACGAAATTCAAGCCTTGAAGGGAGGCCGTCAATTGGTGCGCGTTTTTGACTGTCTCCGCATCTGGCTTTCCAGTACCTCGGTGACGGCGGCGAACCGCCAGAGCCGCGCGTCGAGGTATGCGGCCGTCTGCCAGGATTTACCCCCGGTGTCATGGTCTGTGGCCATGCAGGCCTCGGTGCGAAGCGTCCGCCACTGAGTCGCATGGTGTCCAGCGCCGACGCGAGCTGCTCCCATGCTGGCGCTGCGTAGGATGCGCTCGAGGTCTGCGAGCTGCTCGCCGGGTCCCAGTCGGGCCTCCGCCGCCTTCATGTCCTGCCACGTGGCGCAACGCTGGAGGTACGTGGGAGTCAGGCCGTCGTGCCGAGGGGTAACATCGGCAGGTGTCCGGCAGTCCTGTGCGTCGCCTGCCCTCCATGACGGTCGTCTTGATGCGGCTTTGACGCACGCATGATGCCGCGACCAGGTCTAGGGTAAGCACAGTGGCTTCGTGTCCGCGCGTGCTCAGAATACTTTTTTGGGATGCAGGCCGGGCCTTTCCCTCTTTTCTCCGAGACCCCGGAGTGTCCTGGGGCCTCACGCAAGGAGCAAAAATGGGCCTGCCTTGAATCCTGGGGCCTGGCTTCCCTCAAGAACCTCAGACGGCAGTCTCAAGGTTGCTTTTGCGCTCGGGCCTTGGTCGATCATGTTGGTTCGATCATTGGTGCGGGTGGGAGCTTCACTGGAGACGGTCTGGAAAATGAAGTGCTTGGCCGTGGGTGTTGGTGTTGAGGCGGTTGGACGTCTCTGTCATTCCTGCTTCCATGTTTCCCTTGGAGTATTGCATGGGCTACCGGATCAAGTCTGGTGATACGTTGTCTCGCATTGCCAGCGTTAACAAGACCACCGTCAGTGCGCTGATGAAGTCGAACCCGCAGATCAAGAACGCGAATAACATCCTGTCGGGCGCGACGCTGAAGCTCCCTGGTCAATCGGATGGGTTCGAAGACGCGCCCATCAAGAGGTCGGGCGCTGGCTCGACGAAGTCCAGCGACAAGAGCTCCACGTTCGATGCTCCTTCGGCCGGTTCCTCTTCCAGCGGCGTGAAGGGCCCCAAGGGCAACCCCTACGAAATCGCGAATCAGCACAAGGGCAAGAACGCTGGGGCGCTGAAGCTGGAAAAGAAGGGGGTCGGCGCGGACATGGACAATGGCGTTGGCAACAAGGTCAACTGCGCCAACTTCGTCTCCGCATGCCTGGAACAGGCGGGGATGATCACCGACCGCCAACACAGCAATCTGGTGAGTGGCCTGCAGAACAACCTGGACAAGGACAAGAATTTCAAGCGCGTGTCCCTGCAGGATGCGAAGAAGGGTGACGTGGTGAGTATGAAGACGGGGCCGGGCGCCGAAGATCGTCATGTGGTGATCTTCGCGGGCTGGAAGAATGGAAAGCCTGAGTTCATCGGTTCGAACAATCGCAATAAGGATGGGACGCAGAAGATCACCACTGGCCCTGCCAACTATCCCATCCTGTCCATCCACCAGTACCGCGGTTGATGCTCGCCCCAGAGCGAGGACATCCCTGCGGGCATCTGGCTCGCGGGATGTCATTTTGCTGGGCCGGCGGACCTTCCAACCCGTCTCATTCGAAGAGGGAAAGCTCCGCCAAGGAAGTCACCTCCGCCTCGGAGGGGGGAATCGACAGGCAAACCAGGCGGACGTACTGGACCTGGGGACCGCCAGGCAGGGGGATGTCGAGGAAGGCGTGGTCGTACCGCGGAAGAGGCGGGTCCCACGGACTGTCCGCGTCGCTCTCCTTTCGGAAACCCCGGTTGACTCCCGACGTGAATGACTCAGCAAGTTTCCGCCGGGCAAGCTCGCTCCACTGCACTCCGTCCTCACTGCCCTCGACGACCACCTCCTGTCCGTACGTCACCATGTTGCGGATGACCACGCGCGAGATGCGGGCTGGCGCCTCCAGGCGGACGCCCACGCGACGCGGGTAGGAAGAGGTCTCCAGTGGCCACAGCTCGGAGGTGCGCTTCTCGGTGAGCAGCCCATCCGTGAACGGGCAGGGGGCGTCGAGCGCCGGAAGGCACCTGGCCCCCCGGCTCAGTGGGCGCAGCGTGCCCTCCGGCAGTGGCAGCCGCTCGCTGCGCCATTCGATACGGAATTGAAGCCAGGCCTCATCACTCGTGAGCGCATCGCGGTGCCAGGCGTTCGCGCTCACCGCGCGCACCTGGACTTCCGGTGTGACGAAGTCCTCGAGCAGCCAGGGGGAGAGGAGCCTCGGCGACGTGACGGCATCCTCGTGCCAGACGAGGCCCTCCTTCCCGTGGAGCTGAAGCTCTGGCTTGGGAATCGAGACGTCCACCAGGTCACCACTGGGGGCTCCAGGGGACGGCGTGGTGTCATCCGCTGAGACCACCACGCCCTGGGGCGGCGCGGGCGCGGGCGGGGGCGGTGCGAAGGTCAGCGCCCGTCCGGTGGCTGTCTCACTCCAGGCGAGGTCGGCGCCCCAGACACGCAGCTCCGGCAACTCGGAGTCCCCTGTCCCGTACAGGGTGAACGAGACGAAGGCGGCCCGTCCTTCCTCCAGGGGCGTCGCCACCCGGAAGCGGTCGCGGAAGGTCGACCGGGGCCAGGTCAGCTCTCCCGCCACGATGGGGGCGATGTCCCCCGCGAGGATCTCCAACACGAAGGCCCCATTGTCGCGCGTGGTCGCCGTGTCATACGGCGTGAAGACGGGCAGCTCGTCGGCGACCGTGCCGCGGCGTGCCCCCTCCAATGACAGCGCTGTCTGTCCAAAGGGCGAGCCGTCCACCCGCCGGGCCAGGCCGTAGAAGAAGAGGGGGGAGTCAGGTTGGGCTTCGCAGCCCCCGCTGCCCAGGCCCACGACGAGGAGTCCGCACAGAAGGGTGGGGCGCATGTCAGTAGCTTCCTTTCAGCCCGAGCATGGGGAAGAAGACGGGGAAGCCCCGTGCCTTGCGCACGAGGGTGGAGGGTGCGTCCGGGGAAGGCTGCTCGGAGGTGTATTCGTAGAAGAAGACCTCCTTCTGGAAGGAGGCGTTGAGCAGGTCGAAGGACAGCTCGAGCATGAGGTCGTCCAGGGTCCACGTCCTGGCGGCGCGCAGATCCACGCGCCAGAAGGAGGGCAGGCGCCCGGGCTGGCTCCGCTCGCGCCGCACCCACCGGGGGTTGCCCTCGCTGTCCGTGGATTGACGCATGGGCTGGGGCGTGAGCTCCCCCGTTTCGGGGCGGCCCGTGTTGAAGTGCACCACGGCCCCCAGGGTGTAGCCGCTGCCCACCTTGCGGCTGATGGCCGCGTTGAAGACGTGCGCCTGCTCGAAGGCGAAGGGCACGGTGGCCCACGAGGTGCCCGTCATCCTGTTCTGGTCGTCGTAGCGTTCAATGCGCACCCGGCGCCGGCTCTGGAGGAAGCTGTAGGACGCCCAGCCAAACCAGTCACCGGCAGGCGCATGGCGCGCCATCAGCTCAAGTCCAAAGGCCTCGCCGCTCCCGGCCGGGTCCGCCGCCGCGACTCCGCCCCGGCGCCGGAGGTCGATGAGCTGCTGAAGGCTGAACTCCACCGTGCGACGCATGGGATTGTAGAAGACGTCGGTGCTCAGCTCCCACGCGGTGTGGGGCCGCCACTCGGCCCCCACGTCGAACTGCATTGCTTCCTGCAGGCCGTACCTGAGGCCGGACAGGTCCATCACCGGAAGCGGGAGCAGCACGGTGGGGGCCTGGTGGAACAGGCCCGCGCCCCCCTTGAGGACCAGGGCCTCCGTGAGGGCATGGCGCACCGTCAGCCGGGGCTCGAACGCCGTGTGGGTGGCTTCCCCAAGCAATTGATAGACATCCGCGCGCACTCCGGGGACGACCGTCCAGCGCGCGGTCGGGTGCCATTGCAGCTCCGCGTAGGCGCCGCTCATGCGCGCATCCGACGTGGGGCGGGTGAGCGGATCATCCTCGGAGAGGTACTCGGAGCCGGCGGGGGCCTCGCTTCCGGTGGCGACGATGGTCCCCCGCCGCTGCTCCACGTCCGCGCCCGCGGTGAGCCGCAGCGTCGAGCCCAGCGCTCGCGTCCACCGGAGGCGTCCCGCGAGGCTTTCCTGACGCAGGGTGAGCTCACCCAGCCTGACGCGGGGCGGGCCCCGTTCAGAGAAGATGCCCACCGCGTCCGCGCCCACCGCGAGGCCCACCTCCAGCTCTCCGCCAGCCAGGGGGTGGAGGCCGCGGAGGTCCACCCGGTGGAAGCGGGTGAGGCCTCCTCCTCCATTCGTGACCTCCGGGAGCGGTTCCGCCACCTCCGGCGCGTACGAGGCCAGGACATCGGAGCTCCCGAGGGCCAGCAGGCGCACCCGTCCGCGCCCCACCTGCTGCTCGACGCGGGCCTGGTAGTCCCAGAACCTGGCGCTGAGGGACTTGGTGCCCGGCGCGGAGAGCGTGTTCACCAGCAGGGTGCTCAGCAGTCCCGAGTAGCTCATCCGGCCGCCCACGCTGATGCTGGTGCCCGTGGACGCGAGGGGCACCTCCAGGAACGCGGCGCTGTTGATGAAGTCCAGGGTGGCCGAGGCATGGAGCCGGTCCTCTCGCGGACGGGAGAGCCGGGCCTCGACGGTGCCGCCGAGCTGCCGCCCGTACTGGACGGGCGGCGGCCCAGGAAGGAAGTCGAGGGAGTCGATGAACTCGGGCTGCACCACGGCCGGCCCGACCATCAGGTGGTAGAGCATCGGGAGGCGGACCCCGTCGACGAAGAAGCCCGTGGACGCCGGCTGGCCGCCCCGCACCACGGGATAGCCGAGGCCGGAGGCGAGGCTCGCCACGCCCGGCATCACCATGATGACGCGGAACGGATCCCCCTGTGTCCCGGGCACCTCGCGGAGCTCCGGCCCCTGCAGGCTGATGCGCGTCACCTCGGTGCGCGGCCGCTCCTCCCGCACCACCGTCTCGAACGGGCTCACCTCCAAGGGGTCGAGCCGGTAGATGACCTGGACCTGCTGGCCCGCGGTGACGGTCTCCAGGAACGAGGCGGGCTTGTGGCCCGGGGCACGCACCTCGACGGCGTGGGTGCCCGCTGGGAGCTGGAGCTCGAAGTGTCCCTCCGCGTCCGGCAGCACCACGTCCGGCATCCCCCATACCTGGACGGCGGCATCGGCCAGGGGACGGCGGGTGCCCCGGGCGCGCACCGTGCCCCGGACCTGTCCCTTCCGCGGTGCCTCGGCAGCGGCCTTCGCAGGCTCCTCGGCCAGCGCGGCAGGGGACGCGAGCAGCAGCCCCACCGTGAAGGCCCACCCGCTCAGGCGGAATGACAATCGAGACATGAATCCCTCCCTCTGCCAGGATAACGTTGCAGGTGCTCTCCACCGGCCAGGCTTCGGCCTGGAAATCCGCAAGTGATTTCCCTGTCCGCTTTCCGGGCCCCGGTTCGTTTCCTCCAGAAACCCTTTCCTGCGCTTCCCAAGAGCCTTGGTCACCGACCTCCAGAGCGCCTACCTCCGCTACTTTCCGCTCATCCGGGAGAAGTGCCGCCGGATGCTGGGGGACTCCGACGAGGCGGAGGACGTCGCGCAGGAGACCTTCATCCGGATGTGGAGGACGGGGCTCCGGGCGAAGGACGCCCGCCATGCGACCGCGTGGATCTACCGGACCAGCACGAACCTGGCCGTGGACCGGCTCCGTCAGCGCCGGAGCACGCCGCCGCGTTCCTCGGGGGAGCTGATGGATGAACGCTCCGCGGAGGCCACGCTGCGGCGGCGCCAGGAACTGGAAGCCTATGCGCGGCACCTGCCCGCGGATGCACTGGAGGCCGCCTTGATGAACCGGCTGGATGGACTGACGCAGCAGGAGATCGCCGAGGTGCTCCAGGTGTCCGAGCGCACGGTGCGGAGGCTCCTCCAGCGGCTCGATGCGCAGGTGGAGCATCTGAGAAGGACGCTCGGACCATGACGACGACCCCGCGGCATCCTTCCTTCATCGAGCTGGACCGCGCGGCGCTCGGCTCCCCCAGCCCGTCGCTCGCGCAACACCTCGAGACCTGCGCCGAGTGTGGTGCCTACCTCGAGCGCGTGACGCGGCCGGAACCCGTGCCCGCGTGGGCGCGGGCGCTCGGGACCGAGCCGCTCCGTGCGACGAGGCGGCTGGAATGGATGCGCTGGGGCTTGCCCCTGCTGGCCACCGCCGCGCTGGGGTGTCTGGTCCTCCTGTTCGTCCCGAGGACCCGGGGCGCGGAGGAGACGGAGTACCAGGGCCCCAAGGGCGCACCCTCTGTCGCCGTCCACATCAAGCGCGGCGACCGGGTCTTCCTCTGGGATGGGCGGACGCCGCTCGCGCCGGAGGACCGCATCCGGCTGCAGGTCTCTTCCGGGGCGCACCGGTACGTGACGGTGGCCGCGCGCGCGCCGGAGGGGCCGGCGGGGTGGATGGTGCTCTTCGAGGGCCCGCTCTCCTCGGAGCGGGACACGGCGCTGCCCACGAGCTGGCGGGTGGACGGGGCCGGCGGCGAGGAGACCCTGCGCATCCTGTTCAGTGGGGAGCCGCTGCCCGCGTCCCAGGCCGAGGCGCTCTTCTCCGAAGCGCCCCGGACCGCGAAGCTCTGGACCACCGAGTTGCGCCTCCCCAAGAGCCCCCCGCCATGAGTGGATTCACCCGTGCGTGCCTCTTCGTCATGGTCTCGTGGCTGATGGCCGCCACGGCCCGGGCCGGGGAGGAGCGTGCCACTCCGCCCGCGTCGAGGCGGATGGCCGTCATCGTGGGCTCCAACGCGGCCGTGCTCGGCCGGGCCGCCCTGCGTTATGCGCACGACGACGCACGGCGGGTGGCGGACGTCCTCTCCCAGGTGGGGGAGTTCCGCGCGGAGGACGTCGTGCTGTTGCTGGACCCCGCCCCCGAGGCGATCCTCGCGGCGCTCGACCAGCAGCTCGCGAGCCTGCGCTCGGCGTCCGGGGACACGCTGCTGCTGTTCTACTACTCGGGCCATGCGGACCAGCAGGCCCTGTATCCCCAGGGCGCTCCGCTCCTGTTCACCGCGCTGAAGCAGCGCATCGAGAGTCCGGACGCCACGGTGCGGGTGGGCATCATCGATGCGTGCCGTGGCGGCGGGTGGACCCAGGCCAAGGGGCTTCACGCGGAGGCACCCTTCGCGCTGGAGGTCCCCCTGCGCGTGCAGAGCACGGGCTCGGTGCTCATCGCCTCCAGCTCCGGCCTGGAGAATGCCCACGAGACGGAGGCCCTGGAGGGCTCGTTCTTCACCCACCATCTGGTGGCGGGGCTGCGCGGCGCCGCCGATGTCGCCGGGGATGGCGAGGTGTCTCTCGTCGAGGCCTTCACCTATGCGAAGCAGCTCACCATCCGCGACACGGCGGTGTTCGCGGAGCGCTTGCAGCACCCCAGCTTCGACATGAATCTCCGGGGGCGCGAGGACCTGGCCCTCACGCACGTGGACTCGGGCGGTAGCATCGTCATGCTGCTCCAGCGCTGGGGGCCGCTGGAGGTGGTGCTCGGCTCGACGGGGAAGAGCGTCGTCGAGCTGCCCGAGGGCAAGCGGCAGGTGCGGATGTCCCTGCGTCCGGGGCGCTACCTGTTGGTGCGCAAGGATCCGGCCCGCCCGGCCGTGCGCGAGTTCAGCGTCCAGGCCGCGCAGTCTCTCCTCCTGGACGAAGAGCAGATGGTTCCAGCGAGCTTCTCCTCCATCGTGTCCAAGGGGCTCGACAGCTCCGCCACGACCTGGGACACGGGCACGCCGCACCGGCTGCTGATGCTCCATCCGTTGTCGCTCGCGTTCGAGGTGATGTTCCACCTGGAGTACGCGCAGGCACTGTCCCCTTCCTGGTCGTTCACGCTCGAGCCCATGTACTGGCAGGAGACGGGCGACCGGAAACTCAGGATGGCGGGGCTCGACGTGGGCGCCCACTACCACCTCTTCGGGAATGCCCCGGCGGGGCTCTTCGTCGGCTGGAAGGTGGGCGCGAGTGCCGTGGGGTTCGACGTGGGCTCCGACGGGGGCAGTACGATCTTCACGCTGCACCAGGGGCTCGACGTGGGCTACACGCTTCTGTTCTGGAACCGGCTCGTGCTGTCCCTGGGCGTGGGCGTGGGCTACGTCGTCTCGACGGGCGGGGACCTGGATTCCAGCTTCGAGCCGAACCCCGTCAAGACCGCGCTCGGCTCGCGCCGGCCGCAGCTGGGATTCTCCTCGAGTTACCGGGTCGCGGCCGGCGTCGCGTTCTGAACCGGTCGCCGCGCCCAACGCCTGGCAGGGACGAAAGGGATGCAGCGCGGAGGATGCGCCTTCATTCCCGAGGGGGTCCGGGAACGCGGGCTGAACTACTCGCGCAGACTCGTCAGACTCTTATCCATTGCCTTCCCTCCACAAGCAGCCATCGCCGTGCGCAACTCCGGCTGCTCAACCAACTCTGCCGCTGCAACGATTCGCGTGCCAAAGATGAACAGTTCGACCTGGGGACGTCGAGGACCAGCGCCCGCCTTCCGAGGAGCAGTCAGTCCACTCTGGCACGCTGGCGCCGCCGAACATGTACCAGGCGATCTCCCGAGTGATGTACTCGCTCATCGCGAAACCCGTGCGCTCGAGGATCTCCCGCAGCGTCGTTTCATCCTCCACCCGGGTGTTCAACTCCTCGCGCACCTTGTAGCCACGCTCCAGACGGGCGCTGCCCTTCCACGTCAACTCCGTCCAGCCGCCCGCCGGTGCCTGGTAGGTGCGGACCCGCAGCCGTCCGGCTCCGCTGTCTGGACGTGTGTCGAGCGTGTAGTACCGATCCATCATCGTCCCCGCGAAGCGCAGTCGTCCGCCCGCGCCCTCGACGTGCCGGCGGCGCAGCGCCAGGTCGTCCACGACGCTCTTGAGTTCCACCTCATGCATGGGGCGCATCTTGGTGAACACCGATGAGATCCGCATGGGGTTGGGGATGAGGGCGCTCTCATTCGCTGACAACCGCGCGTGGATTCCACGCCGAAGATGAGGTGGCGATGAAAAGTCTCTCAGGGATGCATTGGCTCGCGGACACAGCCCGCCGTGTCAGGCATGAGTCAATACGTCCCCGTGCCTCGGAGCATGGTTGTCCGGGTGCCATCGGGGCGAAAGGACGCCAGATGCCGAGCACGCCCGGAGGAGCCGCCCATCCCCGTGGGTGGCCATGGGGCCTGGGGGCGACCCTGATGCTCGTGCTCGTGCGGATGCTCTACGCGGGACAGGTGGAGCTGGCACCGCAGGAGGCCTATTACTGGCAATACACGCGCCACCTGGACCTGTCCTATCTGGACCATCCTCCGATGTGCGCCTGGTGGATGGCATTGTCCGTCCGGCTCCTGGGGGACTCGCAGCTCGCGCTGCGCCTGCCCGCCATCCTGTCCTCGGCATTGCTTGGCGGTGTCCTGTATTCACTCGGCAAGCGGTTGTACTCGCCCGCGGTCGGGGTGCTGACGGCGGTCGCCGCGAACGCCACGGTCCTCTTCGGCCTGGGGGCGGTGGTGATGACGCCGGATGTCCCGCTCGTGCTGTTCTGGGCCGCAGCGCTGCGCGTGCTCTGTGAAGTGGTGCTGCCGGATGGACAGGGCCCCGGGCGCCTGGGCTGGCGCTGGTATCTGCTGGGCGTGTTCTGCGGGGGCGCGCTGCTGTCGAAGTACACCGCCGCGCTGCTGCCGCTCCAGGTGCTGGGCACGGCGCTGGTGACACGGCGGGGCCGAGAGGCCCTGCGCACCCCGCATCCCTACGCCGCGTGTCTCCTCATGTTCGCGGTGTTCTCACCGGTGCTGCTCTGGAACCACGCGCATGCCTGGGCCTCCTTCGCGTTCCAGACCACCGGCCGCGCCCGGACGGTGGATGGCTTCCATGGATACCTCGTGGGCCGCTACCTGGGACTGCAGGCGGTGGCCGTGGGGCCGCTGCTCTACCTGGCGCTGCTGCTGACCGCGGGCGTCCTTGTGCGCCAGGCGTGGAGGGGAGATGACCGCGCGCGGCTGCTGGCCTTCGCCAGCGTGCCGGGACTCGCCCTGTTCACCCTGGTGAGCCCCCTGCACTGGGTGAAGATGAACTGGGTGGCCCCCGCGTACCTGGGCCTGATGGTGGCCGCCGCCGCGGGTGCTTGGGCATTGCGCGAGCACCGGGCCGTGCGCGGCTACGCGGCGCTGAGCGTGGGCGTGGGCGCAGTGCTGATGACCGGCATGTATCTGATGCCGCTCTGCCCGTGGATTCCCTTTCGTGAGCGCGACAACCTGGTGAGCGGCTGGCATGAGCTGGCCGAAGCCGTGCAACGGCACCGCGAGGCGGCCGGCACCCCCGCGCCGATGGTGGTGGGCTGGGGCTACAAGACGGCAAGCGAGCTGGCGTACTACCTGCCCGACCACCCGGAGACCCAGTCCGACTCCGCGCTGGGCGGCGACGGGCTGGCGTATGGCTTCTGGCTGGACCGGGTGCGACCCGGCGCGGACGCCCTCATCGTCGCGGACCTGCGCCAGCCGCTGCGCGACGCGGCGGCGAGGTTGGACGCGCATTGCGCGGCGGTGCGTGAGCTGCCCTCCGTGACGGTGCACCGCGGCGAGCGGCCGGTGACGACCTTCAGGCTGTGGACATGTCAGCGCTGGCATGCTCGGCCGGAAGTGGCGGCCCGTCAGACACTTCCGGCTTCGGGAGGCGCAAGATGAAACGGCTTTCGCCGTCGACCCTCGAGTAGTCGAGCGTGCCGCCATGCGCCTCGGCGATGGTCCGCGACACCGCGAGCCCCAGGCCGGTGCCCTCGCCCTGCCGCGATGCGTCCGCCCGGGCGAAGCGCTGGAAGAGCCGGGCCTCGAAGCCGGCGTCCACCCCCTTGCCGTCATCCCCCACGGTGACGCGGACGCCGGTGTCCGTTGCTTCCAGCTCCAGGCGGATGCGCTCGCGAGCGTAGCGGCACGCATTGGAGAGCAGGTTGTCCAGCACGTGGCTCAACAGGACCGGATTGCCCCGGACCTGCGTGGGGTCGCCCGTCAGCTCCAGCGTCAGGCTCCGGGACTGCGCCGCCAGCAGCTGCTCCGTGCGCTGAAGAGACTGCCGCGCCAGGGCGTGCAGCTCCACGGGCTCCAGGGTGATGACCTGGGTACCTGCATCCGCGCGCGCCAGCTGGAGCAGCGCATCCACCAGGAGGCTGAGCTGGCGCGTCTCGTCGAGCACGATGGCCAGCGTGCGGCGGTACTCCTCCGGCGTCCTGTCTCTGCGCAGGCTGACCTCCGTCTCGCCCATGATGATGGTGAGCGGCGTGCGCAGCTCGTGCGCCGCGTCGGAGGTGAAGGAGCGGATGCGCACGAGCGAAGCGCGGGCGTCCGAGAGCAGCTCGTTCAGGGTCCCCGCCAGGGTGTCCCACTCGTCACCGGTTCCCCGGTCGGGCAGGCACAGGTCCAGCTCCGAGGCCCGCGCGGCGCGGACCCGGTCACGGGCTTCACGCAGCGGCGCCAACGCCTTTCGGGCCAGCGCGCCGCCCATAACGATGGACCCCACCACCGCGATGGGCATGCTGAAGACGATGGCGCCCAGTGCCTGCAGCGCTTCGTCGAAGATTCCCTCGTGCAACCACAGGCTGGGGTTCTCGGCGTGCTGGAAGTACTCGCTGGTGGCCAGCACCACCGTCACCAGCACGCCGTAGAGGAGCGTGGTCCCCAGGACGGAGCCGGCGAAGAAGTAGGTCAGCTGGGCGCGGAGCGAACGCGGGCGCCTCATGCGCGGCTCCGGAGCACGTAGCCCACGCCG
The DNA here is from genome assembly GCF_009909105.1 of Corallococcus exiguus. Taxonomy (NCBI): domain Bacteria; kingdom Pseudomonadati; phylum Myxococcota; class Myxococcia; order Myxococcales; family Myxococcaceae; genus Corallococcus; species Corallococcus exiguus. Next base: position 461,390 of record NZ_JAAAPK010000007.1, on the reverse strand, counting down.
CGCACGGTGTGGATGAGCTTGGTGGGGAAGGGCGTGTCCACCTTGGCCCGGAGGTAGCGGATGTAGACCTCCACGACGTTGGAGAAGGTCTCGAAGTCGTGCTCCCACACAGCCTGCACGATGCGGGTCCGGGACAGGACCTCGCCCGCGTGCTCGAGCAGGAATTGCAGCAGCGCGTACTCCCGCGCGGTCAGCGGAATCTCCACGCCGGCCCGGACCACCTTCCGCGTGGTGGGGTCCATGGTCAGGTCCGCGTGGCTCAGCAGGGGCGTGGCGCGGTTGTCGACGCGGCGGAGGATGGCTCGGAGGCGCGCCAGCAGCTCATCGAAGGCGAAGGGCTTGATGAGGTAGTCGTCCGCGCCGGCATTGAGCGCGCTGATGCGGTCCGCGACCGCGTCCTTCGCGGTGAGCATGAGGATGGGCGTCATGTCCTGCTTCGCGCGCAGCGCCCGCAGCACGTCCAGTCCGGACATGCCGGGCAGCATCCAGTCCAGGATGATGAGCGCGAAGCGCTCGTGGCGCATCAGCTCCTGGGCGTGCACGCCGTCCACGCACTCGCGCACGCGGAAGCCCTCTTCCGTGAGGCCCCGGGAGATGAAGGCGCGGACCCGCAGTTCGTCTTCGACGATGAGGATGGACACGATGGGGTTCCTATCAACCCGCCCAGGCCGGGGCATGAGGATGGCTGTCCTGTGGGAATGATACACGCCGGTGGGCCCCTCCACGTCGTCGTGCCGCCACCCGCGTTAGAGCTGAACCTTGAAGCCGCCAATGAGCATGCGGGGCGCGTTGGGGCGCGCGCCGTACGGACGACGGCCGACGATGACCGCCTCGTCCAGGAGGTTGCGGCCGCTCACGTAGAGCTGCCCCCAGCGGGTGATGTTCCAGTTGGCGTTCACGTCGAACGTCAACAGGGCTCCCGTCTTCAGGCCCTCGGGGATTTCGCCCTGGCCCGCCTGCTCGCGCATGCTGCTCAGGAAGGTGGAGCTGATGAAGGCGCCCCAGCGCGCGCCCTCCACGCCCATGGAGGCGAAGAGCTGGTGGTTGGGCACGTACGGCAGCTCGTCTCCCGCCACCACGTTGCCGAACTGCGGATCCGCCGAACGGAAGTCGTTGAGCAGCTTCGTGCGCGTGAACGTGTACGCCACCGTCAGCGGGAAGGTGATGCCGCCGCCCGGACGGAAGGTCTTCTCCGCGTAGGCCTCCAGGCCGTAGATGTTCGCCTCGCCCGCGTCCACCTGGCGGTCCAGGTTGTCGTTGAAGCAGCCGTTGGAGAAGGTGCAGACGTCGGTGAGGTTGGAGTAGTCGTTGAAGAAGCCCACCACCTCGAAGCGCTCACTGCGCCGCGACCAGCGCGCGCCGGCCTCGTAATTGATGCTCTTCTCCGGGCCCACGGCCTGGGGCTGGCCCGGCGCGGGCGGGGAGAAGCCCCGGTAGGCGCCGGCGAACAGGCCCAGCGCGGGGTTGAGCGCGCCGTACACGCCCACGCCCGGCATCAGCGCCTCCAGCGACCCGTTCTGGGTCGTGCTCTCCAGCTTGTCCACGGACTTGGAGCGGATGACCTCCAGCCGCACGCCCGGCGTCACCACCAGGGGCCCCCAGGCGATGGCGTCCGTCGCGTGCAGCGCGAGCGCGTGCGTGGAGTCCTTGTTGTCGGCGGTGACCTCCGTGGTGCCGCCCTCGGCGACCAGCTCGCCGGACACCATGCGGAAGCCGTCCTGCGTGTGGCGCCGGTCGATGCTGTCGAAGTGGTAGCGCACGCCGAACTCGACGTTGTGCGACAGCGCGCCCGTCCGCGCCGACCAGCGGGCGACGCTCTGGAGGCCCTGGTTCACGAAGACGCGGTAGTTGGGCCCGATGAGGATGGTCTCTCCCGGCGTGGACGAGTCCTGCTCGCCGGTGAGCACGCTGTAGTAGATGGCGTTGCGCGCGCTGGTGGGGTCCGCGAGCACGTCGGAGATGCTGATGCCGCGGAAGCCGTTCACCTTGCGCCAGCTGCGGTCCAGGTCCTGGCGGTACAGCGACGTCGTCACCGTGATGTCGCGCCCCTCCAGCACGTGGCTGAGCACCGCCTGGGTGCGGTGCCACCGCATGTGGTCGAACTGGCTGGCCTTGTAGCGGCGCAGCGGGTTCGCCGCGAAGTCCGCGTCCGACAGGCCCAGGTACGTCTCGTTGGAGCCTTCGTCGGAGTAGCCCAGCTTGAGCTGGAGCGTCTGGCGCAGGTCGCCGTCCGGCACCAGCCGGTAGCGCGCCTTGGCCATCCACTCGTTGCGGTGGAAGCCGGTGGTGGCGTCGCTGTTGTCCAGGTCCTTGAATCCGCTGCTGCGCAGGTGGATGCCTTCGATGAGGAAGCCCGCGCGCTCGGTGCTGGCGCCGAAGAAGCCGTGCGCCTTGCCATAGAGGTACTGGCCGCCCGCGACGTCCAGGCCGAATGACTCCTGCGCGGGGATGTCCCGCGTGATGAGGTCCACGGAGCCGCCCACCGTCTGCGGGCCCTGCTGCACGGAGGACGGGCCCTTGAGCACGCGCACCGACTGCATGCGGGTCATCAGCGGGAAGTAGTACGCGGCGGGCGCGGAGTACGGCGCCGGCCCGAAGAGGATGCCGTCCTCCAGCAGGGTGACCTTCTTGCTGCGGTCCGGGTTGACGCCGCGCAGGCCCAGGTTGGGCCGCAGGCCGAAGCCGTCCTCGCCACGGCCGTACACGCCCGGTACGGACTGGAGGATGGCCTGGGGGTCGTCCAGCTCGTAGCGCTGGAGCTTCTCCGGAGTGAGGATGTGGATGGAGCCGCTCGTCTTCGCCTCGGACGTGCCCACCACGACGCTCTCGAAGCGGCGATTGTCCACGGGCGGCGCCCCGTCGAGTGGAGCATCGGCCGGAACGGCTCCCGCTACCGCGGGCTCCGGCTGCACGGGCTCTGACGGCGCGGGCTCGGTGACGGGGGCGGAGACGGACGGCTCAGCGGCGGTGGCCGGAGCGGGCTCTTCGGTGGGCGGCGGGGCAGGGGGCTCGGACGCGGCCGGCGGAGGTGCCAGCGGAGCCTCGGCCGGAGCCCGCGGAGACTCTGGTGGGGGCGGCGGCGTCTGGGCCAGGGCCGACGAGGAGACAACGAAGGAAACGACGGCGACTGCCCAGGTCGGTGCACCCATGAGGACGAAGACTCCCGGAGGAACGTGCGAAGAGGTGCGGCGGTCGACCATGCCAGCGGGGGAGTGGAACATCCCCGCCGGCCCGGAAGACCGCCGCCGACCGCGACTGCGTGAACGCCTACTACTGCGCCTCGGCGGCGCCCGCGATGACGATCTTGCCGTCGGCCTGCACGGCGATGGCGCGAGCGGCCTCGTCCAGCTTGCCGGCGATGATGTTCACCGTGACGATGCCACCCGTGCCGAAGGTGGTGTCGCGCGTGCCGTCCAGGTTGAAGCGCGCGACGGCGAAGCGGTTGTCACCGCCCTCGGTGACGAAGCCCGCCGCGTACACCTTGTTGTCCGGGCCGAACGTCACGCCCCAGAAGCGGTCGTTCTCCGTCTCGGAGAAGGGCACCGCGCCCACGAACTCCGTGCCCGTCGTCATGTTGCGGATGAGCAGGATGGCGTCGTCGTCCTCGCCGCCACCGGCGCGGTAGCCCGCGGCGGCCACGTACTCCTCGTTCCCCACGTCCTTCTTCTCCACGTCGAAGAAGGCCTCGTCCGGACGGTCGAAGGAGTAGAGCTTGTAGCCCTCGGTGAAGCCGTCCACTGTCGCCGGCTGGCCGTTCGCCGTCAGCACCACCGCCAGGGCATCGATCTGGCTGGGGCCCCGGGTCGCGCTGCCCACCATGAACACGCGGTCGTCCTTCAGGGCCACCGCGTCACGGCCGCGGTCGTTGTCGCCGGCCAGGTCCAGGATGAACGCGCCGTTCACGCCGAACGTGGTGTCCAGCGCGCCCGTCGCGGTGTAGCGGAACGAGATGAGGTCCACCGTGTTGCCCGACACGCCCGCCGCGCGGCCGTAGCCGGTGGTGATGTAGTCGCCCGTGGACAGCTGCACCGCGGCGTAGGCCTCGGAGATGCCCCACTCCTTGGTCGGGTCGTTCGTGGCGAACGGCGCCGAGTTCAGCACGCCCTTGGAGCCGAAGGTGTTGTCGACCGTGCCCGTGTCGTTCAGGCGCAGCATCACAATGCGATTGGCGGACTGCGCGCCCACGCCCGAGGGCTGCGACAGGTAGCCGGCGGACATGATCTTCCCGTCCGCCTGCACCAGACCGTGGCGGGCGGAGTCACCCAGACCGCCGATGTCCAGCGCGTAGAAGCCCTTCTTCGCGTTCGCGGCCGGGGTCGCGTTGAAGGTCTCGTCCAGCGCGCCGTTGGTGGTGATGCGGGCGACCACGCGGTCGGTGTCCGTGCGCGTGCCTTCCGCCTTCTTGGTGGCGAACACCACCAGCCGGTCCTGCGCGTCGCGGCTGACGCTCCACATGGCGTCGCGCACCGTGCCGGCGCCCGTGCCCAGGCTCACGCGCGAGATGCCGTTCGAGGCATAGCTGGTGTCCACCGAGCCGTTGGTGTTCAGCCGCACGAACGCCAGGTCCGTGTCCGGCGTGACCGTGCCGGCGTCCGTGCCCGCGTCCGTGTTGGTACCGGCGTCGGTGTTGGTGCCCGCGTCGGTGTTGGTGCCCGCGTCGGTGTTGGTGCCCGCGTCCGGCGTCGGGGTGGGCTCTTCGTCATCACCGCACCCACCCAGGTAGGTCGCGGTCAGGCCCAGAACCAGCATGCTGGGCAGCAGCTTCGTGATGCTCCGGTGCTTCCTCTGATTAGTCATTTTCGACCCTCGGGTAGGGGATGAGTGAAATATGAGAGGGATTCTCATTTTGGCCGGCCGTAAATGAGAAGCGTCTCATCTGTGGTGGCGACTCTGAGAACGATTCTCATTTTCATACGCGTTTCGGGGCGGTGAGTAGACTGCGAGTCCTTCGAAGTCAAGACGACATCCCGGTTTTGATAATAATTGTCATTCGCAACTTTGGTTTGATACTCGCGGATCCCATGACTGTCTTCAAAGCCCGTCCTGATGCGCCCTCCCGGCTGGGAGTGAGGGCCCTGGCATTCACCGCGGTGCTGTGCGTGGCGTGCAGCGACAACAAGCCCAAGCCGGTGGAGCCTGGCCCCGGGGACGGCGGCACGGACGTGCGCGCGCAGCTGTTGAGCGCCGCGGGCGAGTGCATCCTGGGGACGGCGCGGGAGTTCCTGCCCAAGGCCACGGCGCTCCAGACCGCGACGGCGGCGCTGAGGGATGCGCCGGACGCGGCGGCGCGGACGGCGGCGCGCACGGCGTTCCACGAGGCGATGGACGTCTGGCAGGTGATGGAGCCCATGCAGGTGGGGCCCGCGGCGCCGCGCAGCAGCCCGGGCGGCGCGGAGATCCGCGACAACATCCACTCGTTCCCGCTCTACAACCGGTGCTCCATCGAGGAGCAGCTCGTGTCCAAGGGCTACGAGTCGGCCAGCTTCTCCTCCAGCCTGGTGACGCGGCGCGGGTTCCTGGCGCTGGAGTACCTGCTCTTCTACGAGGGCGCGGAGACGGCGTGTGGGCCCAACTCCGTCATCGTGGCGCAGGGGACGTGGGCGGCGCTGTCCGCGGACGAGCGGGCGGCGCGCAAGCGGGCCTACGCGGCGGTGGTGGCGGCGGACGTGCACAAGCACGCGCAGGCGCTGGTGACCGCGTGGGCGCCGGAGGGCGGCAACTTCCTGAAGACGCTGGCGACGGCGGGCTCCGGCAACGCGGTGTTCCCCTCGACGCAGGTGGCGCTCAACGCGATGAGCGACGCGCTCTTCTACGTGGAGCGCGAGGGCAAGGACCAGAAGCTGGCACGGCCGTTGGCGCTGCGCGACTGCTCGTCGTCCATCTGCCCGGAGCTGCTGGAGTCGCAGTTCGCGGGCCGCTCGAAGCAGAACCTGCGTCAGAACCTGGTGGGCTTCCGCCGCCTCATGGACGGCTGCGGCCCGGACTTCACGGGCACGGGCTTCGACGACGTGCTGGCGGCGGTGGGCGCGGAAGCCGTGGCCACGCGGATGCGTCAGGAGGTGGTGGAGGCCGACGCGGCGCTGGTCGCGGTGGAGGAGGCGGACCTGGCGCAGGCGCTGGTGCAGGACAAGCCGTCGGTGATGACCGTCTACAACGACTTCAAGGGCATCACGGACACGCTCAAGACGGACTTCATCACCACGCTGGACCTGGAGCCGCCCGCGGGCCTCGAGGGAGACAATGACTGACGTGGCTGGCGGCGGGATCAGGCCGCTGGCACGGGTGTGGGCGTGGCTGCTGGCGCCCCGGGACATCGCCGCGCTGGCGGCGTTCCGGGTGGCGCTGGGGCTGCTCATCACCGTATCGGCCGTGCGCTTCCTGGCCTACGGCTGGGTGGGCGTGTTGTTCGCGCAGCCCCGCTTCCGCTTCACCTACTGGGGGTTCGGCTGGGTGCCGGTCCTCCCGGGTGACTGGATGCCCGCGCTCTTCATGGTGATGGGCGTGCTGGGCGCGCTGTTGATGGTGGGGTTGTTCTACCGGGTGACGGTGGTGCTGCTGTTCGGGGTGTTCGCCTACGTGCAGCTGCTCGACGTGACGAACTACCTCAACCACTACTACCTGGTGAGCCTGCTGCTGGGGCTGATGTGCTTCGTGCCCGCGCACCGGGCCTTCTCCGTGGACGCGTGGCGCAAGCCGGTGCTGCGGCGGGACTGGCTGCCGGCCTGGTGCACGGTGCTGCTGCGCTTCCAGGTGTCCGTCGTCTACGTGTTCGCGGGGCTGGCGAAGGTCACCCCGGACTGGCTGGTGCACGCGCAGCCGCTCAACATCTGGCTGGCCGCCCGCACGGGGCTGCCGTGGGTGGGGCCGCTCCTGGAGCAGCGCTGGATGGCGTACGCGGCGGCCTGGGGCGGGATGCTGTTCGACACCACCATCGTGCTGTTCCTCATGTGGCGCCGCACGCGGCCGTTCGCGTACGTCGTGGTGCTGGGCTTCCACGCGGTGACGTTCGTGCTGTTCCCCATCGGGATGTTCCCCTTCATCATGGTGACGGCGGCGCTGGTGTTCTTCGACCCGTCGTGGCCGCGCGTGCTCGCGGCCCGGGTGCGGCGACTTCCTTTGGCCGTGCGTCCTTCCGGGGTGGGCGAAGGCGCGACCCTGGTGGTGCCGGGTTGGAAGGGCCGCCTGGCGCTGGGAGCGGCGTTGACCTACGCGGTCCTCCAGGTGGCCCTGCCGCTGCGCACGCACGCGTATGGCGGCAACGTGCTCTGGCACGAGCAGGGGATGCGCTTCTCGTGGCGGGTGATGACGCGGGAGAAGAACGGCAGCGCGACGTTCCTGGTGCGTGACAGCGTCACCGGCCGGGAGTGGCACGTTCCGCCCAGCCAGTACCTCACGCGGTTGCAGGAACGGGAGATGGCGGTGCAGCCGGACCTCATCCTGCAGCTGGCCCACAGGATTGCCCGGGACTTCGAGGCGAACACGCACCACCCCATGGAGGTCCGGGCCGACGTGCGGGTGTCCCTGAACGGCCGGATGTCGGAGCCGCTGGTGGATCCGCACGTGGACCTGGCGAAGGAGGAGGACAGCCTGGGACCCAAGGCGTGGATCCTCCCCGCGCCGGAAGGCCCCCCGGTGCACCTGCGCCCCTCGCGGCGAAGCGCCCCCGGTGCCTGAGGCTGGCCGTCAGCCCAGCGTCAACAGCGCGCCGCAGACCATCAGTCCCACGCCCACGACGAGCTTCCACGACATGGGCTCGCCCAGCAGGCCCCACGCCAGGACGAGCGTGAGGGCCAAGCTGAGCTTGTCGATGGGAGCCACGCGCGAGGCGGGAGCGAGCTGGAGCGCCCGGAAGTAGGCCAGCCACGACAGGCCCGTGGCCACGCCGGAGAGCGCGAGGAAGAGGAGCGTGCGGCGGCTGAGGGTGGGAAGGGCGGCGCCTTCTCCCCGGGCCAGCGCGATGGTCCAGGCGAAGACGAGCACCACCACGGTGCGCAGGGCGGTGGCGAGCGTGGAAGGAACGCCCTCCACACCCACCTTCCCAAGAATGGCGGTCAGCGCGGCGAAACCCGCGGAAGCCAGAGCGTAGATCCACCACGTCATGTGCGTGACTCCCAGGGCGGTCGCATGGCCCTGACACCGAACGTCCGCCGGCACCTGACACCGAAAAGAGAAGCCCAGCAACCCGGTGGGGTTGCTGGGCCTCTGGACATCGACTTTCCGCCGGCGGACTACCGGACGACGGTCAGCGCCGTGTCGTCGATGAAGAAGCTCGTCTGCAGCGACGAGTCCTCCGTGCCGTTGAAGTAGATGCGGACGGTCTGGCCCTTGTACGCGTCCAGGCTGAACGTCCGCTGAACGTAGGCCGTGCCCTTGTCCAGGTTGCTGTACGTGGCCAGCGTCGCCAGCACCGTGCCCGCGCTGTTGCGGACCTGGACGGCCAGCTTGTCGTAGGCCGTGGTGGTCGTCGTCTCCGCCGTGGTGATGCGCGCCCAGAAGGTGAACGTGGCGCTGCACGCCGTGGCGGGGATGGTGACGTCCTGGTAGGCGAACTCGGTACGCGTGCTGCCGTAGCCGTTCATGTAGGCCTTGTACGTGCCCGTGCGCGGCGCGCTGCCGGACGTGGTGCCGTCGATGACGCCGGAGGACGTGGTCCAGCCCGTGTTGCCGCTCTCGAAGCCCGCGTTGGCGAGGAGTTGCTCGGTGATGGAGCAGCTGCCCGTGCCGTTGTTCACCGTCACGGACACCGTGGCGGACGTGCCCACGTTGTTCGCCGCGTCATACGCCTTCGTGGTCAGCGCGTAGGTGCCGTTGGCCACCGTCGCCGTGTTCCACGAGAAGCTGTACGGCGAGGCCGTCGCCGTGCCCAGCAGCGTGGTGCCCGCGAAGAACTCCACGCGAGACACGCCCACGTTGTCGGTGGCGCTGGCGCTCAGGCTCGCGGTGCCGCTCAGCGTGGCGCCGCCCGCGGGCGAGGTGATGGACGTGGTGGGCGGGGTGGTGTCGCTGCCGCCGCCGCCGGTGATGAAGAGCGTGTACAGCAGCTTGTTGGGCGAGCCGGTCCCCGGGCTGGTGACCTTGTTCGGCGTGGAGTTGTTCACCAGCGCGTCGCGCACCTGCGCGGGCGTCGCGGTGGGGTTGGCGCTCAGGTAGAGCGCCGCGGCGCCGGCCACGTGCGGCGACGCCATGGACGTGCCGCTCATGGAGGTGCTGGACGAGTTGCCGGAGTTCGACGCCGAGGTGATGCTCGAGCCCGGCGCGAAGATGTCCACGCACGTCCCGTAGTTGGAGAACGACGAGCGGGCGTCCGTGCTGGTGGTGGAGCCCACGGTGATGGCGTTGGGCGTACGGGCCGGCGAGTAGTTGCAGGCGTTGTCGCTGTCGTTGCCGGCGGCGACCACCGTGGTGACGCCCGCGGCGATCAACCGCTCCGTCGCGTCATCGATGGCCTGGATGCCGACATCGCCCAGGCTCATGTTGGCGACCGCCGGCTTGACGTGGTTGGCCGCCACCCAGTCGATACCGCCAATGACCTGCGCGTCGTTGCCGTAGCCCGTGCAGTCCAGCACGCGCACGCCGTGGAGGGTGACCTTCTTCGCCACGCCCCAGGTCGTGCCGCCCACCGTGCCCGACACGTGCGTGCCGTGGCCATGGCAGTCGGAGGGGTCGCTGTCGTTGTCGATGAAGTCGTAGCCGTTGCCGATGCGGCCGGTGAACTCGGTGTGGGTCTGCCGGATGCCGGTGTCGATGACGTACGCGTGCACGCCGGTGCCGTCGACGTTGTACGTGTAGGAGCTGTTGCGCGGCAGGTCCCGCTGGTCGATGCGGTCGATGCCCCAGGTCGCGCCGGTCTGCGTCGCGGACACGTGGATGAGGCCGTTCTCCTGCACGTACGCCACGCGCGGGTCGGACAGAAGGCGGCGGGCCTCGGCCTCGCTCATGTTCGCCAGGAAGCCGTGGATGGAGTGCTCATAGGTCCGCAGCAGCCGGCCGCTGGTGAGGGACACCATCTCCCGGGCGATGTTCGCCGCTCCCTGCTGCCGGACCTCCTGCGTCGAGTCGCGCAGGACCACGATGTACTCGTTGGGGATGGCCCGCTCGCGGCGGATCATCTGCGCCGTCTGACCGATCTGCTCGCTGTCGGACTCCGGGCCCTCCGGCATCGGGCCGCACGCCGCGGCCAGAAGGGAGATGGCGCTCACCGCCTGGGTCAGTTTCAGTTTCATTCGGCCTCTCAGGGAACGTGCGGGCACCGGGACGGAAGCCCTCGCACAAGCAGTGAAATTATATTTTCGTGAATAAGCGGTCAATCCCGTGGTGCCCCGCATGGGAGCACAAGCTGACACACTGGCAGCCGGACGGAGGTGGATGAACGGTGGCTGCATCGAAGTCGATGGTGGGATTGACCGCGGGGCTCCTGGTGGGTGGGCACAAGGCGGCCAGGCTGTTGGAGGCCGAGCTGGAAGCCACCGGTCTCAGCGCCGGTGAAGCGGTCCTGTTGTCCGTGCTGGCGTCTGGCGCCATGACGATGACCGGTGTCATGTCCGCGCTGCACATCGGCGCGTCCACGGCGACCAGCCTGGTGTCGCGGTTGGAGAAGCACGGCTACGTGCGGCGCTCCCGCAACCCCGAGGATGGACGCTCCCTGCTGGTCGCGATCACCGACTCAGGAGCTGTTCAGCGCGAGGCGGCGGAGGAGGCCTTCACGAAGGTCGACGCGAAGCTCGTGGAAGCAGGCCGTGACGCTGTCCGGGGACACACCGCGCTGATGAAGCGGCTCTCTGGCCTCTCCTGAATCTTTCATCTGCTACGAAATCGTAGTACGCTTTCGTAGTAGATGGAGGAGGCATGGCCATGGATGACGATGTGTTTCTCGAAGGATTCTCACGGGGGGAGCTGAGCGGGTTCGCCCATCTCGACCATGTGCGAGTGGTCTACCTCTACACGCTCAGGGCGGGGCGTGATGCGGCCGTCGAGCTCACCCGCGCGGGCCTGAGGGCGCTGACGGGGCGGCTTGGAGTTCCGGAGAAGTACCACGAGACCATGACGGTCGCGTGGGTCCGGCTCGTCAGTGCGCGGGCGGCGGCGGGGCCAGGGCGCGACTTCACGGCGTTCGTCAATGACAACCCACGATTCCAGCGCAAGGACCTCCTCGAGGACTACTACTCCCGAGAGGTCCTCTTCGGCGCCGAGGCTCGGGACCGGTTCGTCGAGCCGGACCTGCGACCCCTGCTGTAGGTGGGCGGGGCGGCGTGCCTGCCTGAAGGCCTTTACATTGAGCGAACGTTCACTCAATGATGCGGGGCATGCCTCGTACGGCTGACGCCAATGCAGTCCTCCGGGAGAAGACGCGGGAGCGCGTGCTCCAGGCCGCGGTGCGGCTCTTCTCCCGTCACGGCTTCGATGGGAGCAGTGTCCGCGCGCTCGCGCAGGAGGCGGACATCGCCGTGGGGCTGCTCTATTCGCACTTCGAGTCGAAGGAGGCGGTGCTCGCGGCGCTGATGCAGTCGTCGATGCTGGACGTCGCGCACACGTTGGAGGCCGCGGACCGCGAACCCTCCGCGAGGGGTTTCGTCACGGTCCTGCTCACGTCCGCCGTGGAGATGATGGACGCGCACCGGGACCTCTGGCGGCTGAGCCATGGCCTGCGCCACCAGCCGGAGGTGCTGGCGCGGCTGAAGCTGCCGCTGGAGCACTTCCTGGGTGCCACGCACCAGCGGCTGTCGCAGGCATTGGCGGCGCGCGGGGTGCCCGAGTCTGGCATTGAAGCGCGGGTGCTCTTCGCCATGGTGGAAGGCATTTCCCAACAGTACTTGCAGCACGAAGGCGGCTACCCCGCCGCCGAGGTGATTCGTGCCGCGGCCCGAAGGTGGCCCGCGACTCCCTCACGCAAGCGAAAGGCAGACAGCTCATGAAGCGGCTGAAGGTCCCAGGCGGTGAGATGGCGTGGCATGAGGAAGGGCAGGGCACGCCGGTGGTGTTGGTGCACGGGACGCCGTCGTCCTCGCGTGAGTGGAGGGACGTGGCCCGGCGTCTCTCGCCGTCGTACCGCGTGCTCGCGCCTGAGCACCTGGGTTTCGGTGACAGCGAAAGGCCCGGGGACTGGCGCACGTATTCACTGCCCTGGCATGTGGAGAACCTGCGCGCGTGGTTCGACCAGATGTCCCTGGGGCCGTTCCACCTGGTAGTGCATGACTTCGGGGGGCCCATCGCGCTGCCGCTCGCCATCGCTGCGCCGGAGCGGGTGCTGAGCCTCACCGTGGTGCAGAGCTGGTTGTGGGACCTGAAGGGCCCCAACGTGGACAACGCGCTGATGCGGTGGCTCTACCTGTCCTGGAACTTCTCCGCGCGGACGCTGGTGAAGATGTCCTGGGGGCGCCGCACGAAGCTGACGCGGGAGTTGCAGCAGTCCTTCCTGTCACAGTTCCCGGACAGGGCGTCCCGGATGGGCACCTGGGGCTTCGCGCGCTCCATCTCCCATGAAGGCTCGTGGATGGACGAACAGGGGCCGGGCCTGGGCCGGCTCGCGGACATTCCGGCGCTGGTCGTCTGGGGCAAGGCGGACAAGCTCGTGAAGCCCGAGCACCTGTCGCGGTGGAAGCAGGCGCTGCCCCGGGCACGGGTGCTGGAGCTGGAGGACGTGGGCCACTTCCCGCAACTCGAAGCGCCTGACGCGGTGGGTGCCGCGCTCATGGAGCAACTGGCCCGTGTGGGTCAGCCCCGCTCCATTGACTCCTTGTCGCCAGCGCCCGTTTGATTCTCGACGTTCGCTGCTGCTCCCCAGGAGTCACCCCGTGCCTCATCCCAATGCCCAGACGGCCCTGGACATGCTGGAGTACTGCCGCTTCGCCTACAAGGCGTACGCCCAGGGCTGTGTCTACCCGATGGATCCGTTCTACGAGTCCCACGGGGCCGGGATGTGGCAGGGCGCGAGGGACCGGGTCCTGGCGCAGGTGCACAGGCTGCTCGGCAGCGAAGCGGACAGCCACAAGTTCGACCCCATCGAATACGACCTGAGGACTCCGCCGAACCCCCATAACGGGGTCGTGTACCGGGGCGGCACGGGAGACGCTCCGTACATCCTGTTCCAACCCCGGGACCTGGACCGCTCCATCTCCTTCTCGAAGGGCGTGGACCTGGAAGGGGAAGACATCACCATCAAGGTCCCGGACCTCTTCGGGCAGAGGACGCTGCTGGGCCTGGAGCACTCCGGTGCGACCGGTACGAAGCGGTGCTGCTACTTCCAGGGCAAGACAGGGATGACGCAGACGCACCCGAAGGCCGGCTGGGCCAGTTGGATGGGCGCCGCCATCTACGACCCCGACCTCGAGCGGCTGACGGTGGTCTTTCGCGGCAGCCGGAGCGGGAGCGGCGGACGCGCGCTGGGGCAGGCGCTGGTCAGCAGCGCGGGGAGCCCGGACTGGGTCACCGACATGAATCACCTGAAGGAGGTGAAGGTCGGCCGGTTCAGCAACGCGAAGCTGTCCGCCGGCTTCTGGTACGCCTACGAGAGCTGTCAGGAGTCCCTGGCGGCGGCCTGCCTGGAGGCGATGCACGGCCGTGTTCCCCGGGAGATCATCTTCACCGGCCACAGCCTGGGCGGCGCGCTCGCGCAGTGCGCGTATCTGGACCTGGCGGGCGGCGAGCTCCTGGAGAAGGTCTACGCGAAGATAAAGAGCCGGGTGAGCGTCTGCTGCTACGCCATCTCCGCGCCGCCCGTCGTGCTGGGGGAGTCGTCGAAGGAGAAGCTGGAGCTGCACATCGGCGGGCCCGCGCAGGTGTTCCACCACTTCTCGCCGTACGACGCCGTGCACAACAGCAAGAAGGTGAAGACCTCCGGGGTGACGGCCCTGAACTCGGTCGTGGGCGTGTTCACGCATCCGCTCACGTCACCGGTCCATCTGGGCGTGGAGATTCCCCTGAAGGATTGCACGCTGGCCTTCCCGGACGCGCATGAGCCCGAGGAGGTGCGCAAGGGGCTCGTCGGGCTCATCCGGAAGGAGAGCAGGATGGGGCTGCCCGCGGATCTGGGCTTCTGGCCCACGTTCTCCTTCAACCCCACCGGCACCTGGGGAGCGTCGGTGCGGCCGGGTGGAGATTGGGCCGCGGATGCGCTCGCGGAGCATCTGAAGGTCGCGCTCGTCACCAGTGTCTCGGAGTCGCGGGCGCGGGTGCGCGCGCAGCTCTGGGCGGACGTGGTCAAGGGCAGCGGGAAGAAGAAAGGCGACTACGAGGTCGTGGACGACACGGATGGGGCCTCGTTCGACGCCTTCGCCGATGCGTGTGGCCTGGTGGCGGAGTTGAGCAATCCCTTCACGGACAACCGCTCACAGAACAAGACGCAGCTGCGGGCCCTGCGCAACGAGATGATCAAGTCCTACCAGGGGGCCTCGGGCCACAAGGCCTCCTCCAGTGTCTACTTCGTCATGCTTCAGTACCTGACCGCGGCGCAGTACGGGCTCGACATCGTCTGACTCGGGAGCCGGACCTGCCGGGCGGCTGTTCTACGCGCCTCCGTCCAGTGCCTTCTTCATCGCGACCAGGCCTTCGTCGATCATCGGTCCGACGATGGCGCTCGCCTCGTGAGGAAGGAAATCGGCGGTCCAGACGACCCGGCTCCCCGTGCCCTCCGCGTGGACCTGGACCGCTCCGTTGTAGTGGGTCATCGGTCCGCCTTCCGCGCCCCAGACGAGACGCCGTCCCTCGTCATCGACCGTCACGATGGGCTCCCTGACCACCATCCCGTTGCCGAAGGTGACCACGCGGCCTCCTGGCTCAAGACGTGTGTCGACAACGAAGCCAGGAACCAGTCGCGTGTGAAGCGCGCCAATGTCGCGGATTGCATCCCATACCCACTCGGGCGTGGCGCTCGTCGTGATGTCCTTGCGAATTGAAGCCATGGTGTGTGTGCTCGTGTTGTGTTGGCGCCAGGGTTGAATGCGTGTGCATGCGGCTGGAGGCTTCTACGTGAGGCAAACGGCCTCGACGTTGTTCCCATCCGGGTCGATGAGGAACGCGGCGTAGTAGTTGTCCGCGTAGTCCGCGCGAATGCCCGGCGCGCCATGGTCGCTCCCGCCCACTGAGATGCCCGCTGCGTGGAACCGGTCCACGGCGGCGCGCTCGCTGGCCCGGAAGGCGACATGTCCGGTGCTCCGGGCGTCGCTCGCGGAATAGAGCCACAGCGCTGGCTGACCCTTGGGGCCGAAGCCCGCGCTCGTCGCGTCCTGGTGACAGAGCACGTAGCCCAGGGGGGCGAGCACCGACTGGTAGAACTGGATGCCGCGGGGGAGATCCTTCACACGTAGACCGATGTGGTCGAACACGAATGCCTCCTGAAGTGAGACTCACTTCTAGGAGTTGGCCGCCATCTTCTCTTGGAGAATCTTGCGGTCCCCGCGCGATGCCTTCCGGAACGCGCGTGGTGAAACGCCCGCCGCGCGGCCGAACGTGCGCACGAAGTTCGACAGGTCCCCGAAGCCCACGTCGTACGCGATGCGAGCGATGGGGGCATCCGTCGCGAGCAGGCGCGCCGCCTGACGAAGGCGCATGCGCACCAGGTATTGGTGCGGCGTGACGCCCAGCACGCCTCGGAAGACGCGGAGGAAGTGGAATGGGCTCAAGCCGACCTTCGCCGCGAGCTCCTCGAGCGTCAGCGGCTCCTCTGCCTGTGCATCGAGGAGGAGCGCGGCTTCGACGGCCCGCCGCCGATCCCGCGCATGCATCCTCAAGGGTGACTCGCGTTTCCCGGAGACAGTGCCCACGAAGCGCGCCGCGAACGCGAGCGCCACCTCATCCAGGCCCAGGTTCGTCCTTCCATCGGCCGTCTGCTGCGCGAGCTCACCGAGCATCACCAGGGAGGGGACCGGGGGCAGGGCGCCGACGCGCCACACGTCCAGGGAGGCTCCGAGCGAATCCACGAGCGCGTCGGAGAACTGGAACGACAGGCACTCATCGCCCGCGAGATGGTGCTCGTGGGTACAGTGGAAGGCGTCACCCGCGTACCCGACGAGCGTTGCTCCGGCCACGAGCTCATGCTCCGCGCCGCGGGAGTGGTAGCCAAAGCTCCCCCACCGGACGTACGACACGGAGAAGGCCCGATGCCGCTCCTCGAACTGGCGTTCGCCCGGCTTCGCGTCGCACCGGCAGTCCACGACAGAGAGGGAGCGCGAACGGTGCAGGATGGTGGTTCGCATCCGCGCTGGCTAGCAGGAGGGGGGCACGAAGACTTGGGGAATCTTGCTCGGCGCACTCCGCGGCTCAGAAGGCGGGGATGACCGCGCCGCTGTAGGTGGCGTCGATGTAGCGGCGCACCTCGTCGGACTGGAGTGCCTTCACCAGCGCCCGGATCTCCGGACGGGCTTCATCGCCCGTCCGGACCGCGAGCACGTTCGCATGCGGATTGCGCGTCGCGGACTCGCGGGCCAGGACGTGGGCGTCCAGGTGCAGCTGCTTCTGGGCCTCCAGGAAGTAGTTCCCATTGATGACGGCGCCGTCCACGTCCTCCAGCGTGCGGGGTTGCTGCTCAGCGTCGATCTCCTTCAGCTCCAGCTTGCGCGGATTGCCCACCACGTCCTGGAGCGTGGCATCCGCTCCCGCGCCTTCACGCAGGGTCAGCAGCCCCTGCTTCGCGAGCAGGTGCAGGGCCCGCGCGGCATTGCTGGGGTCCGCCGGCAGGCTGAGCTTCGCGCCCGCGGGGAGCTCCGCGAGCTGCCGGAACCGGAGGGAGTAGAGCGCCAGCGGCTCCAGGTGCACCGCGCCCACGCTCTTCAGCGCGAGGTGGCGCTCCCCGGCGAAGCGCTCCAGGTAGGGCTCGTGCTGGAAGTAGTTGGCGTCGAGCTGACCGTCCGCCAGCGCGAGGTTCGGTTGGATGTAGTCGGTGAACTCCACCACCTCCACCCGCACGCCTGCGCGCTCCGCGACCTTGGCGGCGACGCGGAGGATTTCTCCGTGCGGCACGGGATTGACGCCGACCTTCAGGGGACGGAGGGCATTCGCGGACTCGGATGGCGCGGGCTTGCACGCTCCCAGCAAGGACGTCGCGAGGAGCAGGAGGGACGCGGACAGGACTCGGAATGAAGTGCGCATGGAACTCAGGGGTGATCAGGAGGGAGGACGGGGGAGCGGGAGTGGTCGAAGCGGGAGGCCAGGCGCTCTCCCAGCCATTGCAGGAGCTGCACGAGCACCAGCAGCACGGCGAGGCAGCCCCACATGACGTCGACGCGGAAGCGCATGTAGCCGTACTTCACCGCCAGGTCGCCCAGGCCGCCGCCGCCGACCGCGCCCGCCATGGCGCTGTAGCCGAGCAGGCTGATGACGACGAGCGCCGTGCCTCGCACGAGCGACGGCAGGGACTCCGGAAGCAGCACGCGGAGGCTGATGCGCAGGGGCGTGGAGCCCATCGCCACGGCCGCTTCGACCCGGCCGGCATCCACTTCCCTCAAGGCCTGCTCCACCACGCGGCCCATGAAGGGAATGGCAGCTACCACCAGGGGCACGATGGCCGCCGTCGTTCCAATGGTGGTCCCCACCACCAGGCGGGTCAGTGGGACGATGGCCACCATCAGGATGATGAACGGAATGGAGCGCCCCACGTTCACGAGCGTCCCCAGCGTCCGGTTCAGCGCGGGCACCGGCCAGAGACCGCCCCGGTCCGTCGCCACCAGCAACACGCCCAGTGGCAGGCCCGCGAGCGCCACCAGCACCGACGCCACCGACGTCATGTAGAGCGTCTCCAGCGTGGCCACGCCCAGCGCTCTTGGCAGGTCACCCATGGGCGGCCTCCGCGGAGGTCAGACCCTGGTCGCGCAGGAAGGTCCGGGCTTCCGCCACCGCTCCCGGCGCGCCATGCAGCTCCACGAGCAACCGTCCCACGCGTGACTCGCCCACGCGCTCCACCGAGCCCTCCAGCAGCAGGACGTCCACGTCGAAGCGGCGGGCCAGGGTGCTGATCAACGGACTCCGCGCATGCGCGTCCGTCAGCGACAGCTCCACGCGCTGACCTCCAACGCGAGCGGGGCCCTCGCGCGCCGACAGGGGCGGAAAGCACAGCGCGCGCAGCCGCGACTCCGGACGCGCGAGCAGCTCCTGCACGCGTCCCTGCTCGACGAGCCTTCCGCCTTCCAGCACGGCCACTGAACCGCACAGCGCCTTCACCACCTCCAACTGGTGGGTGATGAGCAGCAGCGTCAGCCCGAGCTGCTGCTGGAGGTCCTTCAGCAGTCCGAGCACCGAGCGGGTCGTCTCCGGATCCAACGCGGACGTGGCTTCATCCGACAGCAGGACACGCGGCCGGGGCGCCAGGGCCCGGGCAATGCCCACCCGTTGCTTCTGTCCGCCTGACAGCTGCGCGGGATACGCCCGTGCCTTGTCGGTCAGGCCCACCAGGGACAGCAGCTCCGCCACTCGCGCGCGGATGGCTTCGCGTGGCAGGCCCATCACCTCCAGGGGATAGGCGACGTTGTCCTCCACCGTGCGCGAGGCGAAGAGGTTGAAGTGCTGGAAGATCATCCCGATGCCCTGTCTCGCCTGCCGCAGCTCCCGGGGGCTCAGCGACAGCAGGTCCTGTCCCGCCACCCGCACCTCGCCGCGCGTGGGCCGCTCCAGGAGGTTGGCGCAGCGCAGGAGGGTGGACTTGCCGGCGCCGCTGCGTCCCAGCACTCCGAACACCTCTCCGGGCGCCACGTGCAGCGACACGTCGTGCAGGGCCGTCACCTGCCGGTCGCCCTGTCCGAACACCTTTCCCACGCCTCGCAGCTCAATCACGCGCGGCTCCGGGCAGGGTGCCTGGTGGCGCGTGGGCTTGTGTCACGACGGAGAGACATCGGGAGCTCCTGGGGCGCTCGCGCTCACGGGAGCGCGGGCACCGGATGCGAAAGGGAAGGGTGGTGGGAAAATGAAAAGGCCCGTCCCCGGATGACGGGAACAGGCCAGACCGACAGGGCGCGGATGCGCGGAGGGAGGCTCAGCGCATGCGAACGGACGGACCGGCCGCGACACGGCAACACATGCCGTGACAACAGGTCCTGAACGTGGCGGCGCGAACGAGCATCAGCGATGGAGGTAGTCGAGCCCGCGAGTGCTGTCAACCCAGGGCTTGCGCGACGGCGTCCCCTCCTCGCGCGCTGAACCTGTCCGGCAGTCGGACAAGTTGAAGCGTGACGCGCGCAGGGCCTGCACCACCACGTGCCCCGCGTGAACCTCCAGCGTGTCGCCCGCGACGAGCACGTGGTCGTGCGGGTCGCCTTCGCACGTGAGCCAGACCTGTCCCTCTTCGCAGACGAGCTTGCGGGACGGGCCGCGCAGGCGCCTGCTCCACAGGCTGCCTTCCGGCAGGTTCACCCGCTCCTGGCAGGAGTCGGATGCCGGGCCTCCTCGCAGACGCAGGGCCAGCGAGCGCAGCCAGGGGGGATTCAGAAACGTGAAAGGGTCCACCATCTCGGTCCTCCGTGATGGACCCACCATGCGTCCGGAGGCTCGACCAGAACAGATGCAGGAAATGTGAATTGTGACCGGTACAGTTCCAGGACGGAGAACTGTGCTGGTCGCGGCGCCACGAAGCTGTATCTGGGCAGTGGGAGCGCCGGGCGCTATCCGTTGAAGACCGAAGGAGGACCCTGCATGGGCGCACGTGCGCATTCACTGAAGCTCTACGAACGCGTGGCGGAGCGGCTGAAGGACGCCATCGCCGCGGGCACGCTCCGCCCTGGTGAGCGGCTGCCCTCCGTGCGGCAACTGAGCGCCCGTGAGCGGGTGAGCGTCTCCACCGTGCTCCAGGCCTATCTGCATCTGGAGTCCCAGGGGCTCATCGAGACGCGGCCCCAGTCCGGCCACTACGTGCGCGAACGGGAGCGGCTGCGCCTCGCCGAGCCTCCGGTGTCCCGGCCGCCCGCTTCCGCGACGCCTGTCACCGTCAGCGACCTGGTGTCGCATCTGTACCGGTCGTCACGCGAACCGCGCATCGTGCAGCTGGGCACCGCGTGGCCGGCGCCGGAGCTGCTTCCCACCCGGCGCCTGTCCCGGGAGCTGGGACTGCTCGCGCGGGAGCGGCAGGCCGAGGGCGTGATGTACGACGTGCCTCCCGGTTCGAAGCTGCTGCGACAGCAGTTGGCGAAGCGCTCGCTGGAGTGGGGCTGCGCGCTGGGAGCCGATGACTTCGTCACCACCAGCGGTGCCTCCGAAGCGGTGCACCTGTGTCTCGTCGCGGCCGCGCGCAAGGGCGACACCATCGCCATCGAGTCACCCGCCTACTACGGCACGCTGCTCGCCATCGAGTCGCTGGGCCTCAAGGCCCTGGAGATTTCCTGCCACCCACGCCATGGCATGGATCTGGACGCACTGGAGTCCGCGCTGGAGCGGCGGCGCGTGGCCGCGGTGCTGGTGGTCCCCAGCTTCAGCAACCCGGTGGGCAGCTGCATGCCGGAGGCTCACCGGCGCCGGCTGGTGGACCTGGTGACCGCGCACGACGTGCCGCTCATCGAAGACGACATCTACGGCGACCTGCACTTCGGCCCGGAGCGTCCCCGTCCCTGCAAGGCCTTCGATACGCGCGGGCAGGTGCTGCTGTGCGGTTCGTTCTCCAAGACGATCGCCCCGGGCTTCCGCGTGGGCTACGTGGCCCCGGGCCGGTTCCGGGAGCGCGTGGAGCTGCTCAAGTTCGCGCACACCGTGGCGTCGCCACTGCTGACCCAGGAGGCGGTCGCGCGCTTCCTGGAGAACGGCGGCTATGACAGACACCTGCGCGCCCTGCGCCGCAACCTGGCGTCGCAGGTGGAGCACGTGGCCCGCGCCGTCGCCGAGCATTTTCCCCCAGGCACGCGCGTGGCCCTGCCCTCGGGAGGGCTGCTGCTCTGGGTGCAGTTGCCTCCTTCGGTGGATGCCCACGTGCTCAACGCGCGAGCCCTGGAGACGGGCATCAGCATCGCGCCCGGCTCCATCTTCTCCGCGCGGCCGGACTCCTACCGGAACTTCATCCGGCTGAGCTGTGGCCAACCCTGGACGCCGCGCATCGAGGCCGCTGTCGCCACGCTGGGGAGCATCGCCTGCGGACTTGCTAGCGCGTCGCGACGATGAACAGCCGGGGGAAGGGCAGCAGGACCGTCCCGTCGGGCAGGGTCGGGTAGGCCCGTTCAATCCCTTCCTGATATCGGCCAAGGAAGTCGGTCTTCTCCCTCGCGTCGAGCGGGTCGAGGAAGGGCCGGAGTCCTGAGCCCTTGAACCACTCCACCACCGCGCCAGCGCCTCCGGTCAGCGGGTGGAAGTAGGTCGTGCGCCACACATCCACCGTGGCTCCGGCGTCGCGCAGCGTGCGGAAGTACCAGTCAGCATCGTGGCGCTCCGTCCGGGCGCTCGCGGCTCCCTTCAGCGTGTCCGCCCAGGGACCCGCGCTGGCGGTCTCTCGCATCAGCCGGTGGGACGGCTCGTCCAGGTTGTCCGGCATCTGCACGGCGAGGCTTCCACCGGGCGCCAGCTTGTGGAAGAGCGCGGGCATCAAGGCGGCGTGGTCCGGCACCCACTGCAGCACCGCGTTCGCCAGGATGACGTCGTAGGGGCCCGGGTCGCTCCAGGTCGCGACGTCTCCCAGGTCGAACCGCACGTCCGGCAGGCGTTTGCGCGCCGCGGCGAGCATGTCCGGGGAGCTGTCCATTCCGGTGACGGCGGCTTTGGGGAAGCGGGCGCGCAGCAGCTCCGTGGAGTTGCCGGGGCCGCAGCCGATGTCCGTCGCGCGCTTCACGTCGGCCATGGGAACCCGCGCGAGCAGGTCACGGATGGGGCGGTTCCGCTCGTCCTCGAATCGCGTGTACTGCGCCGCTGACCAGTCCATGGGCATCCCCCTTTTTTCTTGGGAACCTACCGCGTCATGGCGGTGTCATGGGTTGTCCATGTCTCAGCGGGCAGGCGCCTGCCATTCGCGGATGGGTTAGCGTTCAATCATGCGCATTTATCGTGCTTCCGCCGTCGTGTTGCTGATGGGGGTCCTCGCCTCGGGATGCAAACGGGACGCGGACGTTCCTCCGCCTCCCAAGGCCGCCGCCCCGAGTGAAACACCCGCGCCCTTCATCCAGGCGGGGCTGGTGGCCCCCGCCACCGTCGCGGGACAACCGGACACGGGCGAGGTGGACCTCGCGGCGCTGCGCGACTCCGTGGCGGATCCGAAGGTGCTCTCCGAACAGGAGGTCGCGGCGCTCTCTCCAGCCGACACCCTTGCAACGAGGGACCTTGCGCGCTCGCGCGCCGCTGCTCCGCCGAGCTCGCTCGGCATCGGGGCCCCCGGGCTGGGGGAGTCGGAGGTGTTGGATGTCGCGGAGAGCGGGGCCGCGGAACGTCGCGAGATGAGGCCACGCGCGGAGCCTGCACGGCCTGCCGCCGCGCCCGCCGCGCAGGCTCCCTCCGAGCCGGAAGCGGATGGATTCGAGGGCGGTGTGGCCGGGGGGGCCATCGGAGGCGTCGTGGGTGATCGGCTCGCGGCGCCAGCGCCCTCGGGCGCCCCGCCTCCTTCGGAGCAGCGCCGCCGTGAGATCATCCAGATCATCAAGGGCAGCGGTAGTGGCGGTGGCGGTGGCCGGGCCCTCGGTGGAATGTTCGGCTCCAGCTCTGGAGCGATGCCCGCGAAGAAGCAGGTCGCCAAGGAGGAAGCCCCGAAGCCCGTGCTGCCTCGCGTGGAGGCCGCGCCTCGCGCCGCCAAGGTGCTGGTGATGGGCGATGACGGCCGCTATCAGCCCCTCAAGACCCGCGCCGTGCGCGTCGTCACGTACATCCAGGGCTCCCGCGCGCGGACCGTGGTCGATCACCTCTTCGAGAACGACACCGGCCGCAGCCTCGAAGGCACGTTCTATTACCCGCTCCCCGGCGGCGCGACGGTCGCGGGCTTCGCGCTGTACTCGGGGGCGGTGGCGGTGGACACGCCCTCGTTGTTCCAGTCGCCGGACCTGCTGCCTCCCCTGGGCGATGATTCGGCGGAGTCGGAGCGGCTCTCTGCCTCCGCGCCGCCCTCGGCCCGTGGCGCGAAGCGCTCCTGGGGCGACATCCAGGAGGCCCGCGTCGTGGAGCAGAAGCGCGCGCGGGAGGTGTACGAGGACGTCGTGCGCCGCAACGTGGACCCCGCGCTGCTCGAATGGTCGGGCGCGTCCACCTTCAGCGCCCGCGTCTTCCCCCTGCCTCCGAAGTCCCTCAAGCGCGTCGTCATCGCGTATGAGCAGACGCTCCTCTTCGACGGCACCCGCCTGCGCTACACGTGGCCGCTGCCTCCGGGCGCGGGCAAGGAGTTGCGCGTCACCGCTCGCATCCACGTGGATCCCCGTCAGGCGTCGGAGATCACCGTGCAGCCGGAGACCGGCGCGAAGGGCAGCAAGGGGGAGGCCTGGCAGGTCTACGACTTCCCCAAGCTCGCTGGGGACGGCGCGCTGGGCGTGGCCCTGAAGCCTCGCGGTGAGGACGCGGACGTGCTGGTGGGCGCGGACGACGCGGGACTTCCGGGCCACGCCTTCCACGCGCGGGTGCGGCTGCCGGAGCGGCTCACCTCCGGCGCGGAGGGGCCTCCCACGGGCCGCGCGGTGCTGGTGGTGGACACCTCGCTGTCCGCCGAGGACGGCAACGCCTGGGCCATCCAGGCGGCCACGCTGCGTGCCCTTCTGGAGAAGGACGCGACGTTGAAGGAGTACGCGGTCCTCCTCTTCGACGTGCGCCCGCGCTGGCTGCACGGGCCGGGCTTCCGCACGAACGACGCGGCGAACCGTCAGGCCAGCTTCGCGGAGCTGGAGCGCGTCTTCCTGGAGGGCGCGTCCCACGTGGACGGTGCGTTGGAGGAACTGGACCGGGCCGGGCGTGAGTGGCTCAAGCCCTCCGCCGCCGGAGAGCGCGTGACGGCCTTCCTGCTGTCCGACGGCAACATCACGTGGGGGCAGAGCCGCGTGGACGCGCTCCTCTCCCGGCACCCGTGCGTGGAGTCCCTGCGCTGGGTGACGTACCGCTTCGGCGAGGCGGCCGTGAACACGGAGCTCTTCGACGCGCTGGCTCGCTCCAGTGGCGGACGTGTCGTGACCGTCCTGTCCGCGGCGGAGGTGGACGCCGCCGCGAAGGCGCACCGCGCGGCGTCCGTGGTGCTGTCCCGCGTGTCGGTGGTGGGCGCGGACGTGAAGGACCTGGTGGTGGCGGGCCGGCCCCGGCTCGTCTTCCCCGGGCAGGAGCTGCAGGTGGCGGGGCGGCTGCCGGGCAAGGGCGACGCGGCGCTGGAGGTGGTGACCCAGGCCGGCACCGGGGCCGAGCGCACGCTGCGCATCCCGCTGCCGGTGGATGTGAACAGCGCGTTCGCGCCCCGGGCGTGGGCGGAGCTCTTCGTGTCCCAGCTGGTGTCCCTGGATGACGAGCGATTGGACCGGATGGTGGTGGCGCTCAGCCAGCACTACCGGTTGGCCAACGCGCGCGCGTCCATGCTCGTCCTGGAGTCCGAGGGCGACTACACGCGCTATGCCGTCCGTGACGAGCAGGTGGACCTGGCGAACCTGGAGTCGCTGCGGCGCAGGGAAGAGGACCAGCGCCGCGACAAGCTCCTGGGCATCGCGCTGGACGACGTGCCCACCGAAGGCCGCGCGGTGGTGGCCCGGCTCGCCGAGCAGAAGGGGCTGGCCGCGCTCCTGCGACGCCAGCCACTGAAGGACGCGCCCTACGCGGGCGGTGACGAGCGGCTCCAGGCCGAGCTGGCCTATCGCAATGCGCGGCGGGAGAACCGGGACGACGTGATGATCTACGAGGCCGTGGCGCGCAGGCGTGCCTTCTCCGGGGACACCTGGGGTGCGGTGCGTGCGCTGTCGTCGCCCGTGGAGCTGCGGCCTCGCGACGCGGAGGCGCTGCGGCTGGTGGGGTACGGCCTGCTGGCGCTGGGGCAGTACCCGGCGGCGGCGGAGCTCTTCGAGCACGTGCGCCTCAGCCGTCCCTTCGAGGCGCAAGCCTTCCTGGAGGAGGCGCTCGCGCTGGACGCGGCCGGGCGCTATTCGGAGGCCGCCCGGAACTACGAGATCGTCCTGGCGCGCCCCTGGAAGCGGCATGTCGATGAGATGCGGACGGTGGCGAGCTTCCACTACGCCCGGATGCTGGCGGGACTGGAGCGGCAGCCCCGGCTCGCGGAGGTGGCCTCCGTGCTCAAGGCTCGCCGTGCCGGGCTTCGCGGACCTGACGGCGCGGGGATGTTCGCGGATGCCCGGCCCATCGACTACCAGCTCACCACGCACTGGAACTCGGACAGCACGGACATCGACCTGTGGGTCATCGAGCCGGACGGGGAGAAGTGCTTCTACCAGCACAAGGAGACGTCGCTGGGCGGGCAGCTGTACTGGGACATCACGGACGGCCTGGGGCCGGAGCTGTACCACGCACGGAAGGCGGCGCCGGGGCCCTACCACGTGCTGGTGCACTACTACGGCAATCGCTCGTCGCGGTACGTGGTGCCCACCGCGCTGCTGCTCGTGAGCGACCGGAACGTCTTCACGGCCGAGGACATGGCCCAGCGGCGCTTCCAGGTGCGCATCCTGCCCAACACGAACGCGCGTCTGTTGTTGCGGCGAGAGGAGCTGGTGGCGTCGAAGGACCGCGTGACAGCGCAGCCCTCACCGTGAGGTCCGTCCACTCACAGGCCTCCCTCAGGTGACCTTGCTCCCGGTGCGCCAGAGCGCCGGGCCGGGTTGCTCCTTCGTCTCCAGAAGCAGGTCGAAGGTGACTTCGACCTCTCGCCCCAGCTTGAGGAAGAAGTCCTTCGCGAAGGAGTCGACCGCGAAGCCGCAGTCCCGCATGTCGACCATCACCGGCGCGCGCGAGGTGATTCGCAGGTTGGTGGCGTCCAGCACTGTCACCACTGCGTCGGCGAACGCCGGTAGCTTGTTGCCGAATACTCCCAGACGGCCATGGATGTTCACCGGGATGGCCGTCCCGAAGGGCACTGCGTCGAGCTGATAACGCCCGTCGATGACTTCGGCCGAATCCAGGGTGAAGTCGATGGAGTCCAGCTGCTGGAAGAAGAACCGCCTGAGGTTGAAGTCGCGGACCGGCTCCCCCGTCCGCAGGGCGTCCGTCTTGACGGTCACCTTTCCGATGCAGGTGTCCAACCGGAACGGCGTAGCGAACTGCACCGTCGCATCCACTTGATCGAAGAAGCCGACCAGCGACTTCTCCTCGAGGTCGTTCGAGGACTGCTTGCGGATCCGGAAGGTGACCACGGAGCGGGCTGCCTCGGGGGCGGGCTCCTCGGTGCAGGTCAGCTCCGGCGCTGCGAGGATGACCTTCTTGATTGCCTGGGTATATTTCACATACCCCGTGCACCTGCAGAGGTTGCCCGAAATGGCCTGCCGGATCCGATTGTCCAGCTTGGAGACCGGCACCGGCCGCCGCGCGAGCTGGTCCATGAGCACGTCGGCTGCCATCAGGAATCCAGGGGTCGAGTATCCACACTGAAACGCATACCCGTCGAGAAACTCTTGCTGCAGCGGGTGAAGTCCCCCGTCCGGTCCCTTCAATCCCTCCACGGTGGTGATGTGCAGCGCTTCGATGGAGTCCATGCGCGCGTAGCACGCGAGCATGGCCATCTTCGGGCCTCCGGGCTCCTTCTGCACGATGACCTTGCAGGCTCCGCACGAGCCGATGCCGCAGCACAGCTTCGTGCCGGTGAGGTCCAACTGCTCATGCAGGACGTCCACGAGCAGGTCGTCGCCCGCGGCGACGGGGTTCTGTTCCACACCGTTGATGTGGAGGGTGAACATGCGTCGGGTGTCCTGGCTCATGGACGCAGCGCCTCCAACACGCGCTTGGGAGTGAAGGGGAGAACGGTCAACCGGGCTCCCGTGGCGTGCGCGATCGCGTTGGCGATGGCTGGCATCACGGGGGTCATCACGGCTTCAGCGATGCCTTTCTTCCGGATCGGTGGCCCGGACTTCAGGATCTGCTCTCCAGGAGCCAGCTCCAGGATCCGCAACTGGAGCCCTCCGGGCGGCAGTTGCGTGGCCCGGATGAGGGGATAGCGGTGGAGATTGAGGTCGCCGTCCACGCCCACGGGCGACGGCGGAACCTCCTCGAGCAGCGCCATTCCCAGGCCCATGGCGAAGCCACCATCCGCTTGCCCCTCCACGCTCTCCCTGTGGTGGACCTCCCCTGCATCCAGGAGGGTGACGGCGTCCACGACTTCAATCGCCCCCGACCGCGTGTGCACCATCACCGCGATGAGGTGTCCCACCGAGGCGTAGACGCTCCGGATGTGGCGCTCCGCGTCCGCCGCGACCAGGTCCAGGGGAATGTCTCTCTCCCGGCGCACCCGCTCGTAGTTTCCAACGTCCTCCTCATTGCCCCGGTAGAGCACGGAGAGCCCATCGATGTAGCGCTCGTGCGTTGTCTGGTTGATCGTGTATGGCGAGCAGGCATACGCGTTCCGGTAATAGGTGTGGACGATTGCCCCGGTGCAGACCTGCTTGTCCTGTTGCGCCGCCTGCTCATGGGCCAGGGCGGCGAGCTGCTCAAGAGGAATGGGCTGCCGGTCCGGAGCCACCAGATGGCCATCCTTCCAGGTGGCCGTCTCCGGCACGTCCCCCCAGATGAGCCTCGCGCACGGCTTCAGCCCATGGTCGAAGACCACCTGCGCCGCCTGTTCGACGGCATGGATGTGGAAGAACGCCGTCACCGACGCGCTCATTGAGTTGTCGAGCTTCGGTGTGTACGTCGGCTGTCCCTGGGTGTAGTTGTTCTTTTGAAGCCTCACATTCGGATGGTCGAAGCGATCCAGGACTCCGAGCACGACCCGGGAGGCGCTCCGGCCAAGCACCTTCGTCGTCGCGATGGCCAGCGATGTATCCGAACCCTGGCCCATCTCGATGGCGGTGGACCGCACTGTCACCTCTCCCTTCAGGTCGATGCTCACCTCCGCGAACACCGCGTCGCCGCTGGTTCCAATGGCTTGCATCGCGCAGGCGAACCCGACGCCGTACTTCACCAACCCGCCTCCGCGCTCTTCGTACTCCTTGCGCTTCGCCTCTCGCTCCAGCCAGAGGGGCTCCTTCGCGGCCTCTGTGCAGATGCGCTCGGTGTCGAGGTGGTGACGGAGCTCGAAGCCCGTGACGTCCACATCCCCCGTCTTGAGGAGCCGGTTGTTCTTGAGACGGAATTCAATCGGATCCTTCGTGCCGACCGTGGTCCCGACTTCGTCGATCATCGACTCGATGGCGAAGGCCGTCTGCGGAATGCCGAAGCCGCGCATGGACCCCGCGGGCGCGCTGTCCGTACTGATGGCATATCCGCTGATCGCGTTGTGCTTGAACGCATACGGGCCCGCGGCATGGAGCGCGCACAGCTCCACCACCGGCTTGGTGAGGTTCAGGACTCCGCCTCCATCCATGTAGATGGTGGAGTGGAGCGAGTGGAGGTCGCCCGTTTCGGCGTTATAGGCGAGCTCGTTTTGGAGCACCGCGGCGTGCCGCTTGATGCCGCACAGGAACTGCTCATATCTGTCGAAGACCAGGCGCACCGGGGTGTCTGAGAAGAGGGCCGCCATGGCCAGGTAGACCGGGAACGTCGAGAGGTCGCGCCCTCCGAAGCCGCCGCCAATCGGGAACGTCATCAGCTCGATCGTGAGCTTCGGCAGCTTGCCGCCCTTGACCGCTACCTCCGTGAGCTGATCAATCGCCTCCCTGTCCTTCCTGGGGGATTGGGTCCCGGCCGCGATCCGCAGCACCGGCCTGGCGCCTGTCTCGTCAAGCCAGGCCAGGCCGTTCTCCGGCTCCATGAACATCGGATCGATGCTCTGGGTGAAATAGGTCCGGCGCAGCCACACGAGCCCCTCCTCGGTCGCGGAGCGGCGAATCGCCTCCCGCGCCTTGCGTGCCTCCAGGTTGAGGGCCAGTTGTTTGGCGTCCAGCGGAGGCTCCGCGTTGGCCGCGAGCCCTTCGGGATCGTATCGGCTCCTGCCGATGTCCTTTCTGGGAAAGGGGTGGTCCGGGCACGTGTCGAGCTGGCTGCGGATGAAGTGGACGGAGCCGTAGTAGGACTCTTCTTTCAGGGGTCTGGCGGCCATCAATGGATTGAGCAGCCGCCTGATGTCCTGCTCTCGGTCAATCTGCGAGGAGCTGTCGAAGCGGAGGAGTGTGTAGTCCTCCCGCCGACGCGCCATCCGGTTCCAACTGGCGAAGTCACGGAGATCGCCAGCCCGGCTGAACAACAAGAGCGCCACTGGTTGGCCGATGTGATCGGGATAACCGCCGGGCGGCGTGAGCCAATACAGTCCGAAGGCCTCGACCGAGATCAACTTCTCCAGCCTGGTGCCATTGACCAAGGATGCCAGGTCCACGCCCCGGGCCGGGTGCGCGATGGCTTCCGGCCTGGCGGTGAGATTGGGCTTCTGCTTGTAGGGTGCCGCGACCAGACGCCCCGCGAGCTGCGCGGCCTCGATGACGTCAGGGGCCTGGAGTCCCAGATCCGCGAAGACTCCATCCAACTGCTGACGGTCGAGGCCGAGGTACTTCTGATTCGCGCGGGTAGCGCGAAGCAGGTAGACGTAACGACAGCCCGATGACCCGCTCCAGAGTTCCTGCGGGCGGAAGTCGCGCCCGTAGACCTTCATGCCGCGAACCTTCTTCTCGCGGTCACTCATTACAGAGGACATGGACAACCCCAAAGACTGCCCGGTGGAGGCCGGGTGACGTTCAGGCGAACATCCAGTACGCGAATCGTAGCTTCGAGAGCGCCGCAACACCGAGAGCCAAGGAACGCCTGCCACGACAGGCTTGGACCGGGCTTCCGCGCAAGTCACTCGCGTAGGATGTGTTCAATTGCGAGAACTCTGGCGCCAGTCACTGTCTGAAAGAGCCGCCAACCCATCGCCCAATGATTATCCCAATCCTACGGGCTTGCCTGGGGCGTTCCACGCGCGCTTGATGGCTCGCGCCTCGGGGACGGACAGAACTCGTTACAGGTGACGTACTCCATCGCGCACTGCTGCTGCTCCTCCAGGTCTCCCTGCGCCGCGCGCATGCAGAGGCCGTAGAGCTGCCTGCAGGCTGCGGCGTGCCCTGACTCCGGCACGCCGCTTCGGCTCACGCCATCACGGGCACTGCGAGATGCAGAACGCGCGGTAGCTGTTGCAGTAGTAGGGGTCGCCGCCGCCAAAGTAACACTGGTAGTACTTCTGGTCGCACGCGTCGGTACAGGCGCTCGGGACCGCCATCTCGACAACGCGGTTGGCCTCCTCGGTGCTCATGGGCTCCATCTCCTCGGCGCCGCCGCAGCCCGCAAGCAGTCCAACGGCCATCAGTCCGGCAATGATTGCCACGCGCATTCGCATCTCCTGGTCTTTGGGGGAATGGGTGCTGCTCCGCCAGGATAGCGCTGCCTTTCAAATCAGGACAATGGGCAGGCGTCTCCGGGAAAGCCTCGCGGTCCCCGGAGACCCCTTCAATGCCTTACGGGGCGCAGGCGACCCCTACGCAGCCGCCCGCTCCGTTGCCGCGCGCGACGTTGCCTCCTCCGTCAATGGCCGTGGGCGCGTGGATGCCCCAGCCCGCGTTGCCCTGGCAGACGTTGTTGGAGAGGGTGGGCGTGCTGCCCGGGAGCACGCGCAGGCCGTCCCCGCGGTTCGACATGAAGCGGTTGTTGCGCACCGGGCCCTCCTGCGGGACGGGTTCGAAGTCCGGCAGGTTGGACAGCGTCAGCCCTCCTGCGTTGTCCCACCAGAGGTTGCCGCGCACGTCGAGCGTCTGGGCCGCCAGGCGCAGTCCCTCGCCATTGTTCATGACCCACGTGTTGCGCATCTGGAAGTCGAACGCCTGCCAGTCGGGACTCTCGGGCGTCCCGAACGCGGTGTTGTTCGCGAGGATGGAGTTTTCGAACACCAGCTCGTAGCAGTTGTCGAAGCGGCCGTTGCTCCACGTCAGTTCCGCCACGGAAGCGTTCTCCGTGAACGTGCTCGACCGGATGAGGACATTGCCGGAGTAGCAGAACAGTGCGGTCTGGTTCGCCGTGAAGGTCGAACCGGAGATGCGGGTGTCGTGAAAGTCCACGAACAACACGAGCCCGTTTCCAGTGAACAGGGATCCTCGGATGTCGATGGAGCCGGACGTCGCGTCGAACTCACTGCTGAACCCCACCACGCTCCCACTCACCCTCGAATCCGTCAGCAGGAACCCTCCACCGCCGTTCGTGTGGAAGATGGCGATCCTGTTGTCGACGAGCGCGACCTGATGCAGGTGCACGGTGGCGTTGTACTCGTAGCCCCGGTTGAAGCCTCGGATGGTGCCGTTGCGCACGGTGCTGTCGCTTTCGGCCGAGATGCCCACCGTGTCGCCCGGCTCGCTCCCGGCCCGGCGCACGGTGTGGCCTCCCAGGTCGAGCACGACGCCCGGCGCGGCGATCCGCAGGGCGGGAATGGGCGTGCCCGCACAGATGAGGTCGCGCGTGAGCCGCGTGTTCCTCGTCAGGACTTCTCCGCACCGGACGGCGCGGGCCTCGAAGGCTTCCGACTTCTCCTGGGTGCTGGCCTTCGCGGTGGTGGCCGCTAGGAGCAGCAGCGCCAGGGGCCACGTCACGATCCCATCCCGAATTCTTCCCATGCTGCTTCCCCCTCGCCGGAGGCCATCCGCCCCCGAGCGGGGAGGCTGCTCACACCACCTCATGCCCCCCAGTCCGTCTGTCGGTGTCAGGCGATTGCGCGGAGACGCACAGACCTACAGCGCCCCACGGGGCGGGGCGGTTGCTATCCTCCAGAGCCCTGCGACAGGAAGGATGGAGCCATGACGACCCCTGCCACCCGGACCGGCTTGAGGGATTCATTGCGGCGGTTGGGCGTGGAAGAGGGCGACGTCGTGATGGTCCATGCCGGTCTCCGGAGCCTCGGTCCCGTGTTGGGTGGGGTGAACACCGTGGTGCAGGCGCTGCAAGACGCAGTGGGCCGCCGGGGCACGCTCATGGCCTACCTGGACTGGGAGATGGGCGTGGAGCCGGAGGACTTCGAGGACGCGCGCCTGCGCGACGAAATACCCACCTTCGACAAGCGCACCGCGAGAGCCAGCCGCGACCACGGCATCCTCGCGGAGACGCTCAGGACCTGGCCCGGCGCGGTCCGCAGTGACCATCCGGACGCGGGCATGGTCGCCATCGGCCCGCGGGCGGAGTGGCTCTGCGCGGACCACTCCTTCCTCTATGGCTATGGCCTCGAATCGCCGCTGGCCCGGCTGGTGGAGGCGGAGGGCAAGGTGCTGATGCTCGGGGCTCCGCTGGAGACGCTCACGATTCTGCACCACGCGGAGCACCTGGCGGACCTCCCGGGCAAGCGCGTGGTCCGCTACCAGCGGCCGCTCCAGGTCGACGGCGAGCGGCGCTGGGTGGACTTCGAGGAGTTCGATACCAGCGAGCCGGTGACCGACGCCCTGCGCGTGTCCAGCGTGGACCCCTTCACGCGCATTGGAGAGCAATGCCTCGCGGAGGGAATCGGCCGCTCCGGAAGCATTGCCCAGGCCGTGTCACATCTCTTCGCCGCCCGCGGGCTGCTGCGCCGGGGCGTCGCATGGTTGGAGGCGTACCCTCGCTGAACGGCGCCGTGACTCAAGGACAGCCGGAGCTGACCTCGAGCGCGTCATAGGCCATCCAGCCGTTGCGGCGGGTGCTGGTGGCGGCGATGACGTAGCCGTAGATGAACTTCATGGTGCCGGACTGCTGGCGGTAGCGCCCCGCGCTGTCCAGCACCCAGAGCGGGATGTCGATGGAGGGGGCGCCCGAGTTCGTCGGCACGTCCAGCCGCTGGAACTTCGTGCCCGCGGGGAAGTGGTCCACCGCGACGCCGCCCAGGCCAAAGCCCGGCACGTTGAAGGTGAGGTTCGCCGAGCGCAGGCCATTGGCGCGCACGAGCGGCAGGTAGTCTCCCGCGCGCTCGTTGGACGACGTCGTGTCGTAGACCACCTTCTTCACTTCGAGCGCCGGGTCGTGCGAGTTGCGCACGGCGTAGCACGCCATCTTGCTCAGCCCGGAGCTCAGCGCGGAGACGTGGCCGACCTTGTCCTCGAAAGAGGTGCGGCCGAGGATGGCGGACATGGGCAGCCAGCCGGAGCTGGAGTTGGATGTCGACGTCGCGAACGCGTGCAGCTCGCCGGCGAACGTGCGCGTCTGGCCGTAATTGAAGAGGGAGCTCGTCCGGGTGGACGTGCCCACCACGGTGCCGTTGCCGTCACGGATGGGCACGCCCGTGGTGATGCCCCAGGCATCATTGTCGTCCGGGTCATTGGTCTGCACGCGGTTGCCGCCGGAGGGCCGCAGCTTGCAGTTGTACGGGCTCTCCTCGCACACCGTCCCGTTCACGCCGGAGAAGGCCGCCTGCCGCGTGGTGGACAGGTCCTCCGCCGCGACTGATTCACCCTCGAAGGCCTCGCCGCCACAGGCAACGGAGGCCAGCACCACCGTGCACAACATTGGCTTTCTGAAGTTCATGGTAAAAATGGAAAACGGATTTTGCTGGTTTTGTCAAATGGCGCGGCCGAGCCAATGCCGGGTGGGCGGCATGGGCGGGATGCGTCGCGCACGCGCAGTGCGTTCAGCGATTGTTCCGGACAGGAAGCGCCAGGGCGTGGAGGTGCTCCGGCAGCTGCTGGCGCTGCCAGGCGCGTTCCCGGGCGGTGGCTTCGGCGGCGTCCGAAACTTCGGCCGCGTCATGGGCCGCGGCGGTAGCCGCGAAGGTGGCGGCCTGTGCCGCGTGGCTGGCGACGTGGGCGGTGGCGGCGGCGTGTCCAGCGGCGCGGGCCGCGGCGCATGCAGCGGCGTGTGAGGTGGCATCCGAGGCAGCGGCGTGCGCGGCGAAGCCGGCGACGATTGCGTCGGTGATCATCAGGTGTCCCTGCTGCCACGCGCGTACTGCTTCGATGGCCTGGCGGGGACGGTGGTCCTCCGGGAACTCCTGTTCGAAGAAGGGGAGGACGCGCTCGGCGCAGTCAGCGGCCCAACGGGCCAGGCACTCGTGGTCGGACCTGTCGAGCTCCATGCTCCGCCCCTCCCTGCGTCACACTCCTTGCGTATTCACTGTCATTCCAGCCTCGCAGGTCAATGTGTGGCTAGAATCTCTTCCATGGTCAGGAACGCGTGGTGGATCGCGGTGCTGGTGGGCTGGCTGGCGGTGCCGGCAACCGGGTGGGCCTGTTCATGTACTTTTATCACGCAGGGACTTCCCGGTTCGCTAGAGGGGGCTCGGGATCAGGCCGGGTTCATCTACCTGGGGCGGGTCCGTGACTCAGAGGGCCGGTCCGAACGCTTCGCCACCGTGGACGTCCTGGAGGCGTTCAAGGGCAGCGTCAAGGCGGGTGATGTGTTGCAGCTCCCTTACGGGTGGAGCGGTGACTGCGTCCTGAACCTGCCTGGGGGCCAGACATGGTTGCTCTATGCCGACAAAAGCAGCCCGGAGGCGGTCTGGATGTGCACGCGGAGCCGCAGGGTTCTTTCGTCGGATGACAGCGAACTGACCTGGCTCCGCACGGGCGTCCTTCCGCCGGTGCCCGTGTCGCTCCAGCGTGAGACCGTGAGCTGCGAGGCGTGTAACATCGAGGCGGTTGGAGGGCGTCTGTTGGCTCCTCCGCAGATGCCTCCCGTCACACCTGCTGCTCATGCGGAAGCGGAGGCGCTATGGAAGAAGGGCCAACCGTTCTTCACGGCCGAGTACGCGGAGCATCTGATGATGTTCGGGGTGTCGCGGGAGGGCCGCGCGTTCGAGTTGACCGAAGTCTCTGGGTCGTTCGGAGTGCAGAAGGCTTGCGAGCGGCGGGTCGAACTCCGCTGGTGCAAGCGATTGGAACTCCGTCAGAGGACGCCACGGATTTCTGCCTTCCACTGTGTCGACCCTGGCGAGCCACAGGAGGCTTGCGACGAGCGTCGGAGCCGGAAGTCGGAGTGGTTTCCGATGGAGCGCCTGCCGGCCAGGGCGTGCATTTGGTTCAATCCCTCCGCTCCCTCGTGTGAGTTGGCCGAAGGCCGCTTCCCCTTTCCGTCAGGGGCCCCGCCGTTGCCTGTCCTCGCCTGCCATCCTTGGACACCAGGAGCCCGCTCCGGCAGCTACTCCTGTGAGGTGAAGACGGCGCCGGAGCCCGTACCGTCAGAGCCGTGAGCCTTCATTGCTCGGGCTCCTCGCCTTCGTTGAGGAGGCCATGCTTGCGGAGCTTGTCGTGCAGCGTCGCACGGCCGATGCCCAGCGCCTTCGCGGCCTCCGTGCGCTGGCCCTTGGACGCCGAGAGCGCCGCGAGGATGAGCTCACGCTCGTGTGCATCCAGTTTCTCGCGCAGGGTGGTGCCGGTGTTGGCCTGGGACGTGGGCGTGCTGGCGCCTCCGGGCAACAACTCCAGGTCCAGGGTTCCGTCGGCGGACAGCACCACGGCGCTCTCCAGGGCGTTCTCCAACTCGCGCACGTTGCCGGGCCAGGGGTGGGCCGTGAGACGCTCCAGGAGGGCGGGCGTCAGGGGCACCGGTGGCATGTGGAAGCGCTCGGTGTGGCGGGCGAGGAAGTGTCTTGCGAGCGCGGCGATGTCCTCCGGGCGGCTTCGCAGCGGGGGCACCTGGAGCGTCACGACCTTGAGGCGATAGTAGAGGTCCTCGCGGAAGCGGCCCTCCGCCACGCGCTGGGGCAGGTCGCGGTGGGTGGCGGCCAGGACGCGGACATCCACCGGGAAGGAGCGGTCTTCTCCCACGGGCCGGACTTCGCCCTCCTGCAAGACGCGCAGGAGCTTCGCCTGGAGGGGCAGGGCGAGCTCTCCCACTTCGTCCAGGAGCAGGGTGCCTCCGGAGGCCTCGCGGAAGAGACCGGGCCGGGCTCGCACGGCGCCGGTGAACGCGCCCCTCGCATGTCCGAAGAGCTCTGCCTCCGCGAGCTCCGGCGTGAGGGCGGCGCAGTTGAAGCGCACGTAGGACTTGTCCGCGCGCGGAGAGGCTCGCACCAGTGCCTCGGCGACGCGCTCCTTGCCGGTGCCGCTCTCTCCCGTGATGAGCACGGTGACGTCTCGAGGGCCCACGCGCTGGATGAGCAGGGCCAGCCGCGCCATCGACGGTGACACGAAGACCAGCGAGCGCAGCAGGTTCACCTCGCCGGACAGCCGCTCGTTCTCCGCCTCCAGCCGGACCATCCCGAGCGCCCGGCGCACGACGGCCAGCACGTCGTCCACGTCGAAGGGTTTGCGGAAGTAGTCCAGCGCGCCCAGCTTCATGGCCTCCACGGCGTGGCGTTCCGAGCCGTGCGCGGTGATGAGGATGACGCGGGGCGCATTCGGTCGCGCGGCGACGCGGCGGAGCAACTCCATGCCGTCCACGCGCGGCATGCGCAGGTCGCTGAGCACCAGGTCCACGGGCGGCTCCTGCTCCAGGCGCGCGAGCGCGGCCTCGCCGTCCACCGCTTCTTCCACGGTGAGCCCGTCATCCTCCAGCAAGCCGCGCAGCGTGTAGCGCACGCCCGCGTCGTCATCCGCCACCAGCACGCGGGCCTTCATGGCAGGGCCTCCTGTCGCTGTGTTTCGACCGGCTTGGGCGTGGCCGGGAGGCTCAGCTCCGCCACGCAGCCTCCGCCCTCACGGGCGCGCAGGCTCAACTCTCCGCCGTGCTGGCGCATCAGGGCTCGCGACAGGGCCAGGCCCAGGCCGGAGCCGTGGGGCTTCGTGGTGATGCCCGGCTCGAAGACGCGCTCGCGCACCTCCGCCGCCAGCCCGGGACCCCGGTCCCTCACCTCCACGCGGCCGCCACCTTCCGGGGCCGTCCAGGCCTGGAGCTCCACCGTGGTGCCCCGAGGCGCGGCGTCCAGCGCGTTCTGCACCACGTCGATCAACACCTGGCGCACCTTGCGTGCGTCGCACCACGCCTCCACCGGCGGCCCCTCCGCGACCCTCAATGCCACGCCTCGTTCTCCCGCCATGCCCTCGTGCAGCTCCGCCACCTGTCGGCACAGGCCATCCAGCGGCACGTGCGCTTCATTGAGCGGGAGCAGCGGCCGGGAGAAGTTGAGGAACCCTTCGAGGATCTCCTGCATCCGGTCCACCTCCCGGCGCAGCACCGCGAGCCGCTCCGCGGGCCGGCCCTCCACCTCGCGGGCAATCATCGCGGCCAGGCCCTTCACGCTCGCCAGCGGGTTCTTCAATTCGTGGGCAATCTCTCCCGACAGCGTGGTGAGCGAGCGCACCCGTTCCTCGTGCGCGCTCAGTGCTTCATCCCTCGCGTCCAGCGCCGTGCGGACCATGCCGCGGTACGTGCGCCGCAGATGGATGCCGATGAAGTTCGTCCACATGACGAGGAACACCGTCACCGCGAGCATCGTCAGGAGCAGCGCGTTGTTGTGTCCCGCGCGCGGGCCTCCGCCGAAGAGCATGGGCACCAGGTCATCCACCGCGCCCGTCAACGTCACCGCCGCCTGCACGCCCACCAGCGCGAGCAGGTAGCCCGCCCACCTGCGAGCCCGCGCGGGCGTGAAGAGGATGGCCGTGGCCAGGGACGCCGGCAGCACCAGGGGAATGAGCGGGCTCTCCAGTCCTCCCAGCGACAGGTTCATCACCGTGAAGAGGGGGAACGCCACGGTCGGCAGCAGCCTGCCCGGCTCATGCGACACCACGGCTTGACGCCGCCACACCACGATGGCCCCCACCCCCGCCACCACGAGCGTCAACGCCAACGCCACACACCAACGGCGCCATGCGGCCGTGTCCCCGATGAGCCCCAGCGACACCATCACCACCGGCAGGGGACTCAGGAACGACAGCACCTTCGTCACCTGCCGGAACATCCGCGAGAACGCCTCGCGTTGGACCTGCTCGACTCCGGCGGACGTGGGCGGGGGTAGGGAATGCAAGGCGCGTCCTCCTGGACCGTGGGCGCTACCCTATGCCCAAGCAAGGCGGATGCCCCAGCCCGTGTGCCCTGGGGCCTCCTCCTCACTGCCCCCTTCGTGTTCGGAGCCCCGGCACCGGGCGTCGGAAATCCGAACACTCCCGGTGCCGAGGACGGCCTCTACTTCCGGATGCGCAGCGTGACGGAGGTGAACACCTCGACGCTCTTCCCACCCTCCTGGACGAAGCTGCTCGTGTAGCCCACCGGCTTGAG
Source organism: Corallococcus exiguus (assembly GCF_009909105.1). NCBI lineage: Bacteria > Pseudomonadati > Myxococcota > Myxococcia > Myxococcales > Myxococcaceae > Corallococcus > Corallococcus exiguus. Next base: position 423,326 of record NZ_JAAAPK010000007.1, on the reverse strand, counting down.
GAAGAGGCCGCTCGCTTCGTGCTCATTGACGGACTTGGGACCGAACCGCGCCATCTGCATCGTGCCCATGGCCATGCCCGTGCAGCCCACGCACTTGGGGGCCCGGTACGCGAACACCGTGCCGCCCTCGATTTGATTCGTGCCATTGAGGCGCGGCTTCGGGACGGCGATGAACAGCCGCTGATCGGTGCCAGGAATCTCCCAGACCGCGCCCAGCGGGAGGCTGCTGGTGCTGTCGTCGTTGGTGCCCACCGGACGGAGGGTCACCTCGGTGGAGCCATTGTTGTCGATGGCCGAGTTGATGCCGACGAGCTCCTCCTTCTTCGTCCACCCCAGCCAATGGAGCTGCGGGAGGTTGTAGTTGTCCGCCGAGAAGGTGCTCATGAAGCTGCTCGAGTCCGCGGACGAGCGGACCTGGCCGGTGGAGGGGTCTCGCACGTTGCTGTGCGCGAGGCCGAGGACGTGCCCGATCTCGTGGGCATAGTCCCGCGCCAGGGTGCCCTTGAGGAAGACGCTGCGCGAGCCGGCGTTCGAGGTGGAGCACATCCCGCCGGGCAGCACGAAGACCGTGAGGAACGCGCTCGAGTTGGCCTTCTGGCGGGCCTGGTTCTTCGCGGTCGTGCAGTTGCTGCTCGTCACCTGCACGGTCTGGGAGCCAGTGAACTCCAGGCTCACCTGGCCGCGAGACGCGACGGCGAAGTCGCGGTACACACCCCGGATGGTGTTCTGGATGGTGCTGAGGGCGGGCGTCGTCCTGCCATCCAGGGCGATGCGGACGACCTTGACGGTGTGCTTCGTGTTGATGGCGCCCAGTTTGCTGGCGTTGTTGTTGTTCTTGACGCAGGTCGACTCATCGCCAGCGCAGTCGTAGCGGTGCGCCGAGGGGAGCACCTCGACGTCCTGGACGCGGAACGAACGCACCTGGTCGTTCGCGCTCGCGCCGCTCCCGAACGAGGTCTCACAGAGGTTCGTGTCGGTGTCGACCGTGACCGAGTCGCCGGTGCAGTCCCCAGCGGCATGGAGCGTCACGGCCTTGCCGATGGGCACGTCGACGAAGGAGGCGCCCGCGGCCTGCGGGAGGGTGTGGCAGCCGTTGGATGCGGCTTCCTGAATCACCTGGGAGACACCGTTACAGCTTTCACGCACGCGGACGAGCGGCGCGCGCGGGGCGATGAGCTGCTCGCGCAGCGCGGTCCAGTTGGCCGCCGTGCAGTTCTCGGCCTGCACCTCATCCAGGAAGAGGCCGTCCTCGAGCTCCGCGTGCTCGTAGGTCTGGCACGTCTCCCACAGCTCGCTCCAGTGTTCCCAGTCGCAGGTCCCCGCGCCGACATACGTCTCGACGCACGCGAGTGACGCCGCGAGCTCCGGGGAGACGATCGCCTGCCGTGTGGTCGCCCCGCCGGGCTGTTCGTGCGCGGGCGGCTCCCAGTCCTCACCCTGACACCCTGACACCAGTGCGCCGAACAGCATCACGCCCATCATGGACAGCTTCCGCATACCTCTCCCTCGCAGCCAATGGCCGCATGACACCGCGAAACATGTGCAGTGGATGAAAAGGCTCTTTACACGACTCCCCTGTAAATCATGGACAATCCGCATGGTATGTTTTGACGCGCTGTGCGTCTGGTATTCCGGCGACCCGGCGTCCGGCGCCGGAACTCCGAACAGGTGAAGGGCCTGCCCCCGGGGGCTCCCCTGGCGTTCAGTGTTGGCACGTCGGGTGCTCAAGGTGACGCCAGGACACGGGTTCAGGACCTGCCCGTGAGCCAGACGCGGACCCCCGGGCGAGGCAGGCGTAGCGTGGACCCGCCGCGCTCGGGGGGCGCTCCAATCGCGGCGAGGCCGCGCCAGGAGGCACGGGTGTCGGGACCGGGCAGGAAGAGGAAACACTCGAAGCGGGGCATCGTCGCGGGGGCGGTGCTGGTCGCCGTCATCATCAGCGGCATCCTGTGGCTGCGGCGGCCGACCCCGGAACCGCCGCCACGCTTCACCGGCTTCGTCGTCAGCGACAACGTCTACCTGTCCTCGCCGGTGGCCGGCATGGTGGCGTCCGTGGCGGTGGTGCGCGGACAGCGCGTGGAGGTGGGCACGCCGCTGTTCCGCATGGAGCCCACGTCGCTTACGGCGCGGGCCGACCAGGCGCGGGCGCAGGTGGGGCAGATCGAAGCACAGTTGCTCGCACGCCAGTCGGACGTGGCCCGGGCGCGTGCCTCGCTCGCCGCCGCGCAGGCGGAAGCGGACCGCGCGGACGCGGATCTGGCCCGGCTCGTCGCCGTCGAGAAGACCGTGGAGGGTGCCGTGACGCCCCAGCAACTGGACCTGCTGCGCGCGACGGCGACGCGCGCTCATGCCCAGCGAGACGCGGCCCGCACGGACGTGGCGGCGGCGGGCGCGCAGCTGGAGGTCGTCCGCGCACAACTCACCAGCGGACGCTCGGGCGTCACCGCGGCGGAGCAGCAGGTCGTGGAGCTGGCGCCTGTGTCTCCCGTCGTGGGCCGGGTGGAGGACGTCCTCTTCCAGCAGGGCGAGTGGGCCATGCCCAACGCCCCCGTCGTCAGCATCATCCCGGACGCGCAGCTGAAGGTGCGATTCTACGTGCCGCAGGGGAGGGTGGCGTCCTTTCCGCCAGGCACCACGGTGGCCATCGCCTGCGACGGCTGCGACACCGGGATGACGGCGCGCGTGGACTACGTCGCGCCGCGCCCTGAGTACACGCCGCCCATCATCTACAGCCTGGAGACGCGGCAGAAGCTGGTGTTCCTGCTGGAGGCGGTGCCCTCCGCGCCCACGCGCCTCCTGCCCGGGCAGCCCATCGACGTGACACCCCTGAAGCAGGCACCCGTGGAGGCGGACCGATGAACGAGCGGGCCATCGACGTGCGCGGGCTCAACAAGTCCTTTGGCGACCGGCACGTCGTGCGGGACGTCTCCATCGCCGTGGACGCCGGACGCATCACCGGCTTCCTGGGCCCCAACGGCTCCGGCAAGACGACGACGCTGCGGCTGCTGTGCGGACTGCTCACGCCCGACAGCGGCGAGGGCACCGTGCTGGGCCTGGACTTCCGTGCCCGGGGCGACGCCATCAAGCGCCAGACGGGCTACATGACGCAGAAGTTCTCCCTCTACGAAGACATGACGCTGGAGGAGAACCTTGCCTTCGTCGCGCGCGTCCACGGTCTGGACCAACGGCGCGAGCGGGTGGAGGACACGCTCCACCGGCTGGGCCTCTTCGACCGGAGAGACCAGCTGGCGGGCGCGCTCTCCGGCGGCTGGAAGCAGCGCCTGGCCCTGGCCGCCGCGACGCTGCACGAGCCCCGCCTGCTGCTCCTGGACGAGCCCACCGCGGGCGTGGACCCCAAGGCCCGCCGTGAGTTCTGGGACGAAATCCACACGCTCGCCGCGGGCGGGCTCACGGTGCTGGTGTCCACGCACTACATGGACGAGGCGGAGCGCTGCCACGACATCGGCTACATCCTGTATGGGCGCCTCATCGCGCGGGGCACGGCGGACGCGCTCATCCGCGACTCCGGGCTGGTGACGTTCCTGGGGGAAGGGCCGGGCATCGACCGCGCGGCGCACCTGCTGGCCCAGGCGGACGGCGTGCTCAGCGCCTCCGCGTTCGGCGCCGCCGTGCACGTCAGCGGGCTGAAGCGAGAAGCCCTGGAGGCCGCGCTCGTCCCCTGGCGCAAGGAACCCTTCCGGTGGAGCGAGGTGACGCCCTCCCTGGAGGACGTCTTCATCCAACTCATGGGTCGCGAGCGCGACGAACGGTACACGTCATGACGGGTTCGCTTCCGCGCATCCTGGCCGTGCTGCTCAAGGAGTTCACGCAGCTGCGGCGCGACCGCATCACCTACGCGATGATCCTCGTCATGCCGGTGATGCAACTGCTCATCTTCGGCTACGCCATCAACATGGACCCCCGGCACCTGCCCGCCGCGGTGCTGTCCCACGACACCAGCACCCTGGCGAACTCCGTCGTCGCCGCGCTGGAGCGCACCGGCTACGTGGACGTGCGCTACCTGCCGCGCTCCGACGAGGAGTTGGATCAGCTCATCCGCCGGGGACAGGTGATGCTCGGCATCACCATCCCACCGGACTTCAGTCGGCGGGTGCTCAAGGGCGAGCGCGCTCAAATCCTCGCGGAGGCGGACGCGTCCGATCCGCAGGCCGCGGCGGGAGCGCTCGCCGCGGTGAGCGTGCTGCCCACGGAGGCGCTGCGGAACGAACGGGTGGGGCTGGGGGCTCCCCGGTCCACCGCGCCCGCCTTCGAGGTGGTGGTGCACCGGCGCTACAACCCGGAGAGCCGCTCTCCGTTCCACATCGTGCCGGGCCTGCTGGGCATCATCCTGTCCATGACGCTGGTGATGATGACCGCCATGGCCGTCACCCGCGAGCGAGAGCGCGGCACCATGGAGACGCTGCTGTCCACGCCCGCCACCCCGGCGGAGATCATGGTGGGCAAGCTCACGCCGTACGTCGTCGTGGGGCTGGTGCAGACCGTTGTCGTGCTGGGCATGGCGCGAGGGTTGTTCTCGGTGCCCATGGCGCGCACGCCCGCGGGGTGGCTGGCGTTGGCGTGCGGCATCGTGCTGTTCATCGTGGGCAACCTGTCGCTGGGCTACCTCATCTCCACCGTGGCGCGCAGCCAGCTGCAGGCGATGCAGATGTCCATGTTCTACATGCTGCCGTCCATCTTCCTCTCCGGCTTCGCCTTCCCCTTCCTGGGCCTGCCTCCGTGGGCCCGGGTGCTGGGCGAAATCATCCCCGTCACGCACTTCCTGCGCATCGTCCGGGGCGCGCTGCTCAAGGACCAGGTGCTGGCGGACATGGGGAACGACCTGCTGGCGCTGGGCCTGTTCGTGCTCGCGGTGGCCGGCGCGGCACTCGCGAGGTCACGCACGACTTTGGATTGATTGACGCCACACGTCGAGCATGACGCAGCCGCGAAAGGAGGGTGCTTGGACGTCCGGACGATCCAACCGGACCGCCGTTTGCAACCTTACTTCCGCACCGGAGCCACGTTTCACGTGGTTTCGCGGGGTTCAGTCCCGCCTCCGGTCTGGAGATGCCCATGTCCCGTGACGACTCCTTCGCGGTAGGTGCGGTGCGGACTTCGCGCCTGCAGGATGCGCCGCGTTCAAGCTCCCATCGGTGGGGGAGGGTGACCCTCCCCTTCGTGCTCCTCTGCGTGGCGACCTTCGCCGCCGGCTGTGGGGACGATGATGACAACTGCGTTCCCAGGACGTGCGAGTCGCGGGGCTTCAACTGTGGCGACACGACGGATGGCTGTGGCCACGATCTCGACTGCGGCACCTGCGCGACGCCCGCTACCTGCGGAGGCGGCGGCGAGGCCAATGTCTGTGGTTGCCCCGACATCAAGACGGCGTGCAGCCCCGGAGTCGAGTGCGGCACCGAGCCGGATGGCTGCGGTGGCACCGTCTCCTGCGGGACGTGCGCGGCGCCGGAGGTGTGCGGCGGACGCGGCGTGGAGCAGACGTGTGGCATCCCCGCCGCGAACCGCGAGTGCAGCGACGGCTGGTGCTGGGAGTATCCGCTGCCCCATGGCTACAGCTTCAAGGGCGCGCACTTCAGCGCGGCCAATGACGGCTGGGCCGTGGGCGAGGACGGCTTCATCCAGCACTGGGACGGAACGCGCTGGACGCGCGTGGCCAGCGGGACGCTGACGTCGCTGAGCGACGTGCACGCCCTCTCCGCGACGAACGTGTGGACGGTGGGCGCGGGCGGCACCGTGCTCCACTCCACGACGGGCAGTGCTTTCTCTGCCGTGAGCTCCGGGACGACGCGCGACCTGAACTCCGTGTGGGCCTCCGGTCCGGGCGACGTCTGGGCCGTGGGCGCCAACGGCACCGTGCGGCGCGACCAGGGCAGCGGCTTCCAGGGCGTGGACGTGTCCACGACGAAGAACCTCAACGGCGTGTGGGGCAGCGGGCCTTCGGATGTCTGGATGGTGGGGCAGTCCGGGACGCTGCGCCGGTACGACGGCAATGCGGTCTCCGGCATCGACGCGGGCACCACGGACATCGACTTCCATCAGGTGACGGGCACCGGTCCGAACGATGTCTGGACCGTCGCCTCGGATGACCCCTGCATCTTCTGTGACGACTACGGCCAGGTGTTCCGCACCACGCCCGCGGGCATCGAGCAGTCCCTGCGCTCGTCGGATCAACTGTTCTACGTGTACGCCGCGTCGCCCTCGCTGGTGCTGTCGGGTGGAGAGGACTTCGGCTACGTCTATAACGGCACGAAGTGGACGGACACGGACGAGGACGCCGTGGGGCCCATTACCGGCAGCGGGCCTGACAACGTGTGGTCCTTTGGTTCGGGCGGCCAGGTGCAGAAGTGGAGCGGGCAGGCTTGGACCTCCCAGGCGCCGCTGCGCAACTTGAGGGTGGCGCGGGCCATCCATGGCACGGGGCCGTCGGACGTGTGGGCGGTGGGAGACCCGGGCCGCGTGCTGCACTGGAACGGCGGCGGCTGGATCGAGCCGCAGCTGGACTTCTCCCCCGTCGACGACGTGACGGGCGTCTACGCGGCCTCCTCGACAGACGTCTGGGTGACGTCCTCCTTCCATGACCGCATCTACCGGTTCGACGGAGCCCGCTTCATCACGCAGTACACCGCGGAGTCGTCGCTGGCGCTGTACGCCATCCATGGCGCGTCCGCGACGGACATCTGGGCGGTGGGCGCTTCCGGCCAGGCCGTCCATTTCGACGGCACCACCTGGACGCGGAAGCCCACGGAGGTCCAGGCGACGCTCAACGCTGTCTGGGTGCAGGGGCCCTCGCTGGCCATCGCGGTGGGCGACGCCGGCACCCTCCTGCGCTGGGATGGCACCGCCTGGAGCACCATGACCTCCGGCACCAACAAGGCCCTGAAGGCCGTGTGGGGCAGCGGGCCGTCGGACGTCTGGGCGGCGGGCGCGGAAGGCACGCTGCTGCGCTACAACGGCGCCCTCTGGCTCCCTGTGGCCAGCGGCACCTCGTCCCAGCTCAACGGGCTGATGGGTCGCTCCGCCAACGAGGTCTGGGCGGTGGGTGACAACGGCACTCTGCTTCGCTTCGACGGCGGCAAGTGGAACGCGGAGACCACCGGCACCCGCCGCGTCCTCCGGGGCGTGTGGGCGCCGTCTTCGTCGGAGCTGTGGCTGGTGGGGGACACGGCCGTCCTTCACAAGCCCTGACGCCACGCGAGCAGGCTTGAGCGCGAGGCGCCGCATGGGTTCCCTGGCGACCGGGGAGCCCATGCCGTGCCGTGTCCCGAGCACGGCCTGCCGTCATCACCATCGTCTTCTGGTACCCACTTCAGAAGGAGATTGGTGATGTGCTGCAACACCCGAATCTGGCATTCCCACCACTGCATCCTGCCGCCGTACGTCAGCCGGCAGATTGCGCAGAACGGTTCGCCACAGCAGCGCGCGAAGGCCCTGCGGACGCTCTCCATCGACAACACCCTGCGCGCCATCCGCCTGTCGAGCAGCGGCGCGCCCCAGGCCGCGAAGCGGTTGATTCCCGCCCCCATGGTCGTGGAGAGCCAGAGGCTCCGCACCATCTACGACGTGAAGAACACCGAAGCCCTTCCGGGAACGGTGGCCCGCAAGGAGGGCGATGACGACGTCAGCGACCAAGCGGTCGACGAAGCCTATGTCGGCCTGGGCGCGACCTACGACCTCTACTGGGACGTCTACGGGCGCAACTCCATTGACGGCAACGGCATGCCGCTGAACGGCCACGTCCACTATGGCAGTGGCTACGACAACGCCTTCTGGGACGGCGAGCGCATGGTGTTTGGCGACGGCGACGGGGAACTGTTCAACCGCTTCACCATCGCGGTGGACATCATGGGACACGAGCTGGCCCACGGCGTGACGGAGCACGAGGGCCCTCTTGCCTACTTCTCCCAGGCGGGCGCGCTCAACGAGCACATGTCGGACTGCTTCGGCTCGCTCGTGAAGCAGCGCCTGTTGAACCAGACGGCGGAGCAGGCCGACTGGCTCATCGGCGCGGGGCTCCTCACGGACAAGGTCCAGGGCAAGGCGCTGCGCTCCATGAAGGACCCCGGCACCGCGTTCGATGATCCGGTGCTCGGCAAGGATCCGCAGCCGGCCCTCATGAAGGACTTCGTGAACACGTGGGAGGACAACGGCGGCGTGCACATCAACTCCGGCATCCCCAACAAGGCCTTCTGCATCGCGGCCACCAACCTGAAGGGCTACGCGTGGGAGAAGGCCGGCCTCATCTGGCTGGAGACGCTGCGCGACCCCCGGCTGAAGCCCAACGCCTCGTTCCTCTCCTTCGCCCGGCTCACCGTGACGGCGACCGTCCGGCTCTACGGCAGCGGCGACGAGGAGCAGATCGTGCGCGACGCCTGGAACCAGGTGGGCATCAAGGTCTCCAAGGAGCGGGCAGGCCAGCCGGCCTGGACGCCGCAGGTGCAGAAGCAGGCCGCGCAGCCGGTGCAGCGCAAGCACTAGGTCCTGGGGTCGACGGAATGCGAATCGAGCTCAAACGGGAGGGAGGCGTCGCCTTCTTCCCAGGCCTCGCCAGGCCCCGCACCGTGGACCTGGCGGCCCTGCCTCCCGCCACGGCGGAGGCGCTCCAGCGGGAGGTGCGGGAGGCCCGCTTCTTCGAACAGCCGGCCACCGTGGGTGCTTCGCCCCAGCGGGGCGCGGACCGGACGCGCTACACCGTCACCATCGAGGACGATGGCGGGCGGAGGCATTCGGTCCAGCTGATGGAGCCCGTGACGGAGCCGCACCTGCGCTCCCTGCTGGAGCTCATCCAGAAGGCGGCTCGGGACACGCGCTAGTAGCGCGGACGGGTGGGCAGGTTCAGGTCGTCGCGGAGGACGTTCTCTCCGGGGCGGCCGCCCTGCACCACGTCCGGCGTGGACGGATTCTGATCCAGGTCGATGGGCAGGCCCACCGCGGACGTCTCGCGGTTGTTCACGCCGTCCTTCTCACCGAGCGCCAGCGTGCCGTTGGCGTAGTCCGAGGCGTGCACCATTTCGTGGAACAGCGCGACGACGGGCGGGCGGTTCATCCAGTCCTCGCTGCCCAGCGAGATGCGCGTGGTGTTGTAGTTCACCGTGCCGTTGGTGCCCTTGCCCGGCGTGCCGTCCGCGTTGAACCAGGCGTCGTCCTTGTTCTGCGCGGACGCGGAGTTGCCGCTGGACGTCTCCTTGATGGTCGTGGTGTGGCCGCTGTCATCCAGCGTGCGCAGCAGTTCCTGGCCCGAAGGCAGCGAGCGCATCGCGTCCAGGTCCGACTGCACGCGCGCCTGGAAGTCCGCGCTGCCCGACACCGTCACCGAGCGGCCGCGCTGGTCGGCGTTCGTCATGTCGACGATTTCGCGCTCACCCTCGGCCGCGTCGGCGGTCTTCTCGTTCTCCTCGACGTAGAGCTTGTCCGTGCCCGTGCCGCCACGGACGCTGTCCTTGCCCTCGCCACCCGCCACCGCGTCGTTGCCGGCGCCGCCGCTCAGCGTGTCGTTGCCGCGCCCGCCGATGACCTGGTCGTCGCCCTCGCCGCCGTAGGCCCGGTCGTTGCCCGCGCCCGCGTCGATGTAGTCCCGGCCCTTGCCGCCGGACATGTAGTCGTTGCCGTCCAGGCCGTACATCACGTCGCGGCCCTCGCCACCCATGATGCGGTCATCGCCCGCGCCGCCCTCCAGGTAGTCGTCGCCGTCCTGGCCCTTCAGCGTGTCCTTGCCCTCGCCACCGATGAGGGTGTCGTTGCCCGCGCCGCCGATGAGCGTGTCGTTGCCCTTGCCGCCGGTGAGCTTGTCGTCGCCCGCGCCGCCGTCCAGGGTGATGTCCTGCGTGACGCTCGCGTCCACGGTGATGGAGTCGTTGCCGTCACCGCCGTTGATGATGGCGCCCTTGGCCTGCTCCGCGGTTAGCGTCACCGTGTCGCTGCCGGACTTGATGGTCAGCCCGCCGTCCTTGTTCTGCGACACCGTCGCGGTGTTGTTGCCCGCGCCCAGGTCCACCACCGTCCGGCCATCCGCGTTCGTGCTCACCTGGGGCCCGGCAAGGGCGCTGCCCACGCGGCCCGCGATCTTGCCCAGCGCTTCGCCGATGCCACCGGCCGCCTTGCCCGCGGCCTTGCCCAGGGCGCCCCCGATGCCCCCAGCCCCCTCACCGGAGCGGATCTCCGCGGACAGCACCGGCCGGGAAGCGGCGCCCGAGCGCGGGGCCGAGTCGAAGCCGTCCTTCATCCGCTGCGCGACAGCGGCCTTCACCGCGTTGGGCTTCGCCGTGACGGGAGCCTTCACCGGCTGCGTGCTCACGGGGGACGAGGCGGGGCGCGAACCAGGCTTGCCAATCGAGGTCATGTCGCTTCTCGCGGGTGACGGAGACACCCGGTGCGGGTCCGGCGAACGGCTGCCGGGGAGCGGATGAATGCCGCCCGAAGGGGATTGTCGCGAAAGCGTGACGCCGGTTGCCTCGGACCGCTGTTTCCAGGCCAACCCCTGGGAATGACTCGTTCAGGGGTGGGGAGGCCGGGCCATGTCACGGGCGTGTGACACGGGCCGCTCGTTCGTGTGACAGGACCGCGTCGCCGGTAACGGTGTGGCAACAACAGGGGTCGGTGCGTGGCGGAGGGCCGCGCTCTTCGGTAACGGGAGCGCCACAACGGGACCGGGCGGGTCCCTCCCTGCTCCCCGCCCGTCTCCCACGAACCCATGACCCTCGCTTCGTCCCACCGCTCCGTCCTTCAGGCCCTGCTGGCTGGTACCGCGCTCTTCTTCTCCTCCTCCACCCTCGCCCAGGCCCAGGAGACTCCTCCCGAGCCCGCTCCCCAGGGCGAGGTCGTGCCTCCCGCCGCGCTGCCGCCCCCCGCGGAGGAGAAGGAGAAGGAAAAGGAGAAGACCAAGCCCTGGTACGAGAGCATCCGCCTCCGGGGCTACACGCAGGTCCGCTACAACCGGCTGCCCAGCTTCCGGGTGAACGACTCGCTCATCAACGACCAGGGCGACCGCTTCCTGGGCAAGGACACCGGCTTTGGCATCCGCCGCGCGCGGCTCGTCATCTTCGGGGACGTGCACCCGCACGTGTCCATCTACCTGCAGCCGGACTTCGCCTCCGTCATCGGTGACCAGTACAACGTCGCCGTCATGCGGGACTGGTACGCGGACATCTTCGTGGACGCGAAGAAGGAGTTCCGCTTCCGCGTGGGCCAGTCGAAGGTGCCGTTCGGCTTCGAGAACCTCCAGTCCAGCCAGAACCGCCTCGCGCTGGACCGAAACGACGCCATCAACAGCGCGCTGAAGGACGAGCGCGACGTGGGCGTGTTCTTCTACTGGGCGCCCTCGCACATCCGCGAGCGCTTCAAGTACCTTGTCGACAGCGGCCTCAAGGGCTCCGGCGACTACGGCGTGGTGGGCCTGGGCGTCTACAACGGCCAGACGGCCAACCGCGCCGAGCGCAACAACAGCCCTCACGCCGTCGCGCGCGTCAGCTATCCCTTCCTCTTCGGTTCCCAGTACGTGGAGGTCGGCACCGGCGCCTACTACGGCCGTTTCAACCTCAGCGCGGCCCCGCGCGATGACGCGGCCTATGCGCTGGCGCGTGGCCCCAACATGGTGGATGCCCGAGCCATCGTCAGCCTGATGATCTACCCGCAGCCCCTGGGCTTCCAGGCCGAATACAACATCGGGCGTGGGCCGTCGCTGGGCTCGTTCCCGGACGAGGCGCTGCTCATCGACAGCCGCAACCTGCATGGCGGCTACGCGCAGCTCATGTACAAGCTGGACGGCGTGGTGGGCGTGTCGCTCATCCCCTACGTGCGCGGCACGCTCTACAAGGGCGGCAAGAAGTTCGAGACCAACGCCCCCCTCTACGACGTGCGCGAGCTGGAGCTGGGCGCGGAGTGGCAGATCTGGAAGGCGCTGGAGCTGACGGCCGCCTACGTCATCGCGGACCGCACCTCGTCGCGCTACCCGTATGAACAGGAGCAGGGGCACGTGACGCGCCTCCAGCTCCAGTTCAATTACTGAGTCAGAGTCGCGGGTCGACGGGCTCGCTCTCCAGGGCGAGCACGCCGAAGACGCACTCGTGCACGCGGCGGAGGGACTCCTTCTTCGTGAAGCGCTCCAGTCCCTCCACGCCCAGCGCGAACTCGCGCAGCGCGAGTGAACGCTTGGTGCCCAGGCCTCGCTGGCGCAGCCGGTCCAGGTTCGCGGGCGTGGTGTACTCCGGGCCGTAGATGATGCGCAGGTACTCCGTGCCCCGGGACTTGATGGCGGGCTGCACCACGCCCTTGCGTCCGCGCACCGCGAATCCAAACGGCTTCACCACCATGCCCTCGCCGCCGCGCGCGGTGAGCTCCTCCCACCACCGCATGCCGCCGGCCACCGCGTCCGCGTCCTCCAGCGCCACGACGCGGTAGGGCGTGGCCACCAGGAACGACGGGTCCGCACGGCACACGCGCGCCAGCGTCTCCATGTGCCAGACGTGGTCCTTGTCCACGTGGGTCGCGCCCTCCGTGGCCAGCAGGTGGAACGGTGCCAGCCGCACGTCGTCCAGAGACGTCACCGGCCAGCAGTAGCGCCGGTACGCCTCCACGTAACGCTGGACGTCGGTGGCCTTGTCCGTGAAGCGCGTGGACAGCTCGCCCAGCGGCAGTCCCCGGGCGGTGGCCTGTCCCAGCACGGACACCACGTCCGTCAGCGCCGCGCGGGAGGCAGCCCCCACGGCGGCGTACGGGTCGCGCAAGAGTTCCTGGGCCTTGAGCGACCAAGGCATCAGCTCGCAGTCCAGGCAGGCCCAGTCCGTCTTCAGCTCCTCCCAGAAGCCGGACGCGTCCAGCGCCGCCCGGACGCGCGCGAGGAACGCGGCCTCCATGGCTTCGTCGGTGAAGAAGCGCCGGCCGGTGCGCGTGTAGCAGACGCCCGTCTCGCCGGAGGTGACGCCAAAGCGGCGGCGGGCGGCGTCCGCGTCGCGCGCGATGACGACGACGGCGCGCGAGCCCATGTGCTTCTCCTCGCAGACGACCTGCGCCACGCCCTCCTTGCGGTAGTAGTCGAACGCCTGCTGGGGATGCTCCAGGAAGCCGGGCTCGGTGCTCGTCTCCGAGGGCGACATGGTGGGCGGCAGGTAGATGAGCCAGCGCGGATCCATGGCGAAGCGGCTCATCGCCTCCAGCGCCGCGGTGGTGTTCTCCTCGCGCAGGGTGACGTTCGCGGCCAGTCGCGTGGAGATGACGCGCTTGCCCCGCACGTCCTCCAGGTCCAGCACGTCATCCGCCTGTTGCTGCGCGCTCAGGCCGGACGGAGCCGGAGCGGCCAGGGGCTTCACCGGCTCGCAGTACACGCGCTGCGCGGGGACGGAGACCAGCTCCCGCTCCGGGTAGCGCAGGGCGGTGAGCTGGCCGCCATAGACGCAGCCGGTGTCAACGCACAGCGTGTTGTTGACCCACTCGGCCTCCAGCACGGCCTGGTGGCCGTACACCACCGACGCGCGGCCCCGGTACTCCGCCGCCCAGTTGAAGCGCACCGGGAAGCCGTACTCGTCCGTCTCGCCCGTCGTCTCGCCGTAGAGCGCGAAGGTGCGCACGCGGCCGGAGCCCCGGCCCTGCATGCTCTCCTTCAGTCCCGCGTGCGCTACCACCAGGCGCCCGTCGTCCAGCACGTAGTGGGACACCCGGTCGTCGATGAACTTCGCCACGCGCTGGTGGAACTCCGGCGGTTCCTTCTCTAACTGCTCCAGCGTCTGGGCCATGCCGTGGGACACGTTGACCTTGCTGCCGCGCAGCTTGCGCAGCAGCTTCATCTCGTGGTTGCCCGGCACGCACAGCGCGGTGCCGGCCTCCACCATGTCCATCACCAGCCGCAGCACGCCCGGGATGTCCGGGCCGCGGTCCACCAGGTCGCCCAGGAAGACGGCCTTGCGGCCCTCCGGCGGGCGCACGTCGACGCCCGGCGTGCCGTCCGTGCGCGGCCGCACCTGGTAGCCCAGCTTCGCGAGCAGCGCCTCCAGCTCCTCACGGCAGCCATGGATGTCTCCGATGATGTCGAAGGGCCCGCGCTCATGCTTGAGGTTGCACCAGAGCGGCTGGCGCTCCAGCACCACGCGTTCGATGGCGTCCGGCTTGAGGACGTGGAGGTGGCGGAAGCCCTCGCGCTCCAGGCCGCGCATGGAGCGGTGCATCTGCGAGACCTGGTTGCGCACGAAGCGGAAGCTGGCGGCGCGGTCCGGCCGCTGCTGGTTGCGCTCGATGCAGGTGCGCTCCGGCACGTCCAGCACCAGCGCCACGGGCAGCACGTGGTACTCGCGCGCCAGTTCGACGAAGGCCTTGCGGGACTCCGGCTGCACGTTGGTGGCGTCCACCACGGTGAGCAGGCCCCGCGCCAGCCGCTTCGCCGCGACGAAGCGCAGCGTCTCGAAGGCGTCCTTCGTCGCCTCCTGGTTGTTCTCGTCGTCGGACACGACGCCCCGGTAGGTGTCCGAGGAGAGCACCTCCGTGGGCTTGAAGTGCCGGCGCGCGAAGGTCGACTTCCCCGAGCCGGACGGGCCAATCAGCACGACGAGTGACAGCTCTGGAATGTGGATGTTCATCGCGTGAATACCGCCATCTGCGTCGGCGCGCCGACCTCCGCGTCGTTCTCGCCCACCGGCCGGAAGCTCACGGTGTAGCCGTAGCGCTCGCACATGCTCGCCGCCCACGCCTCGAACTCGGCGCGGGTCCACTCGAAGCGGTGGTCGCGGTGGCGGAAGGTACCGGTGGGGAGCGAGGTGAAGCGCACGTTGTACTCGGCGTTGGGGGTGGTGAGGAGGATGAGGCCCGGCCGCGTGTACTCGAAGAGCACGCGCTCGAAGGCCGCGAGGCGCGGCATGTCCAGGTGTTCGATGACCTCGATGACGGTGGCGGCATCGAAGCCCGCGAGCCGCTGATCGCGGTACAGGAGCGAGCCGTGCAGCAGCTTCACGCGCTGCCGTTGTAGGTCCGGCATCCGTTCGATGCCGAGCCGGTCGTGGGCAATCTCCAGCGTGCGGTGGGACACGTCCATGCCGACGAGCTCGGTGAAGCGGCGGTCCTTCAGCAGGGCCTTGAGCAGCCGGCCCTCTCCGCAGCCCAGGTCCACCACGCGCGCGGCGCCGTGCTCCTGGAGGACGGTCATCACCGTCTGGAGCCGCTGCTCGTTGAGGCTCAGGCGCGACTCGAGCACGGCCTCCTCGGCGTTGCGCGCCTCCTGGCGCTCCTCGGGCTCGGGGGCCTCGTCGCCCGCGAGCCGCTCCAGGGCCTCGCGCGCCAGGCTGTGGCGGTGGCGCAGGTAGCGGCGGGCAATCTGTTCGCGCTCCGGGTGCGTGGCGAGCCAGCCCTCACCGTGTCGCACCAGCTTCTCCACCTCCTCGTCGCCGACCCAGTAGTGCTTGTCGTCGTCGAGCACCGGGATGAGGACGTACAGATGCGAGAGCAGGTCGCCCAGGCGCACGTGTCCCTCCAGCGTCACGGTGAAGTAGCGGCTGTCTCCCCACGCGGGCACCGTTTCGTCCAGTGCGTGGCGGGTCGCGGTGACGGTGTAGCCGAGCGGCTCGAAGAGGCGGCGCAGGAAGGCTTCACCGCCCCGGCAGGGCAGCACCGACAGGCGGGCGGAGAAGGGCAGGGGTTGTGCGGCCAGCTCCGGCCGGTCCTTGCTGCGCCCCGACAGCGCCGTGCCGAAGACGCGGGACAGCGCCACGCTCATGAAGGACGACGCCACGTAGGGCCGGTCGTTGACGTACTGGTCCAACGTGCCGCCCTGGCCTCCGGACGACGGACGGCCGCGCACCAGGGCGACGGGGTCCACCTCCAGGAGGAGCGCCGCCGTGGTGCGGCCGGCGGAGGCCTCCGGGTAGAAGACGTGCGCCAGTCCGAAGGGAAGCTCGAAGGACTGGGGCCGTTCCGGGTTCTTGTGCAGCAGGTAGCCCAGGTCCGTCGCGGGCGAATGGGTCGTCGATAGGGTCAGGAGCATGGGGGCGCGCGTGAATCCTGCTGCGCGCCGGACGGGTGGAACAAGGGGCCCTGACGAAAGCGGCCCCTTCTTCTCCGCCTACCCGCCGACTGACTGGTCGATGGCGCCGAAGATGCTGGCGCCCGAGTCGTCCCGCATCTCGATGCGCACCTGGTTGCCGCGCTTCAGGAACGGCGTCTTCGGCGCACCGTCCCGGAGCGTCTCCACCACGCGCACCTCCGCGATGCACGAGTAGCCCGCCCCACCCGCACTCACCGGCTTACCAGGACCGCCGTCCGGGCCCCGGTTGGACACCGTGCCGGAGCCCACGATGCTGCCCGCGCACAGCGAGCGCGTCTTCGCCGCGTGGGCCACCAGCATTCCGAAGTCGAACGTCATGTCCACGCCCGCGTCCGCGCGGCCGAAGGGCTCGCCGTCGAGGAAGACCTCCAGGCGGCGGTGCAGCTTGCCTTCCCGCCACGCGGTGCCCAGCTCGTCCGGCGTGACGAACACCGGTGAGAACGCCGACGCGGGCTTGGACTGGAAGAAGCCGAAGCCCTTCGCCAGCTCGTTCGGAATCAGGTTGCGCAGCGACACGTCGTTGACCAAGCCCACCAGCACGACGGCGCCCAGGGCCTGCTCGCGCGTGGCGCCCAGCGGCACGTCGCGCGTCACCACCACGACCTCACCCTCCATGTCGCAGCCCCACGCCTCGTCGGCGAGCGGGATGGGCTGGCACGGCCCGAGGAAGCCGTCGGAGCCGCCCTGGTACATCAAGGGGGCGGTCCAGAAGGAGGGCGGAAGCTCCGCGCCGCGCGCCTTGCGCACCAGCTCCACGTGGTTCACGTACGCGGAGCCGTCCGCCCACTGGTAGGCGCGGGGCAGGGGCGCCGCGCAACGGGCGGGGTCGAAGGGTGCTCCCGGAACCTCTCCTCGCTCCAGCCGCTCCGACAGCGCGCGCAGGGCTGGCGCGTGGCGGTCCCAGTCATCCAGGGCGGCCTGGAGCGTAGGCGCGATGGCGGACGCATCCGCCTGCCGGGACAGGTCCTTCGTCACGACGACGAGCCGCCCGTCTCTTCCTGTGTCGACCGAGGCGAGCTTCACGACTGGCCGCCTCCCGAGGACTGCATCTTCGCCTTGGGCAGGTCCGCCCAGCAGGCGTCGTAGTCCTTCTGGAGGACGGGGCTCTCCATGGCCTGGAGCGTGGGCGCGATGACCCAGCGGGTCTCGAACATGAAGGCGAGCGTGTTGTCGATCTTCTTCGGCGTCAGCTCCGCGGCGACGGCGGCTTCGTACGTCTTGCGGTCTGGGCCGTGGGCGCTCATGCAGTTGTGGAGCGACGCGCCGCCGGGCAGGAACGCGTCCGCCTTGGCGTCGTAGACGCCGTGGACCAGGCCCATCAGCTCGCTCATCACGTTGCGGTGGAACCAGGGCGGCCGGAAGGTGTTCTCCGCCACCATCCACCGGGGCGGGAAGATGACGAAGTCGCAGTTCGCCGTTCCCGGCGTGTCACTGGGCGACGTGAGCACCGTGAAGATGGACGGATCCGGGTGGTCGTAGCTCACCGTGTTGATGGTGTTGAAGCGCGCCAGGTCGTACGTGTACGGCACGTTGTTGCCGTGCCACGCCACGACGTCGAACGGCGAGTGGTCCAGCGTCGTCTCCCAGAGGTTCCCCTGGAACTTCTGCACCACGCGCGTGGGACGCTCCACGTCTTCATACGCCGCATGAGGCGCCACGAAGTCGCGAGGGTTCGCCAGTCCGTTGGACCCGATGGGCCCCAGCTCCGGGAGCCGGAACTGCGCGCCGTAGTTCTCACAGATGTAGCCGCGCGCGGAACCGCCGGGCAGCTCCACCCGCATGCGCATGCCGCGAGGGATGAGTGCGACGTGGCCGGGCGGAACCTCCAGCACGCCCAGCTCCGTGACGATGCGCAGCGTCCCGGACTGGGGGACGATGAGCATCTCACCGTCGGCGTTGAAGAACGCCGTGTCCGTCATGGACGCCGTCGCCGCGTAGAGGTGCACCGCCGCGCCCGCGTTCTCGGCCGGGGAGCCGTTGCCGCCCAGCGTGAAGAGGCCCTCCAGGAAGGTGGTGGGCGTGGTGGGCATGGGCGCCGGGCTCCAGCGCAGCCGGTTGGGCGAGGGAGGCACCTCCCGGAAGGGGCCGCTCTTGAGCGTGCGGGCCTCCACGGGCCGGTACGCCGGGTGGCCCGCGCTGGGCCGCAGCCGGTACATCCACGTGCGCCGGTTCACGCCGCGAGGCGCTGTGAACGCGGTGCCGGAGAGCTGCTCGGCGTAGAGGCCGAACGCGACGCGCTGGGGCGTGTTCTGGCCTACGGGAAGCGCACCGGCGACAGCCTCCGATGCGTGCTCGTTTCCAAAGCCTGTCAGATGGCGGACGTTTTCCATGGCGCCCGAAATAGTAACAGATGTAACCAATCCGGCAAGGCTCAGGGGCCGGGCTTGAGGGCGCGGATGGCGGCGCGCTCCACGCGCTCCAGCAGGGAGCGAAGCACCTCGCGTTCAGAGGGCGACAGCTCCGCGAGCACCTCCGCCTCCGCTTCGAGCGCGGCGGGGGCCACCCGCTGGTAGAGCCTGCGTCCCGAGGCGGTCAGCGTCAGGCGCCGCGAGCGGGCGTCGCTCTGGCTCGTGGCGCGCCGCACCAATCCGCGCTCCTCCAGCGAGCGCGCGGCGCGGCTCACCGGGACCTTCTCCATCCGCGTGCGCCGGACGAGCTCCAGCTGTGAGCGCTCCCCGTCCTCGCCCAGGACGGCGATGAGCCGCCACTCCTGCGTGGAGAGGCCGTCCTCGGCCGCGTACACGCGGGCGATGCGCTGGCTCACGACGTTGTCCGCGACCGACAGGCGATAGGGGAGGAACTCATCGAGGGTGAGGCTCGCGGTGCGTGCTTTCTTCATCGGGCGTCCGACTATAGCGAGCGTGGCCCGCGTGCCACGGCTCGCGTGAGGGGCGGTGCTGGTGTCGCGCGCCCATCCGTCCCCGGATTGAGGGCATCCGCCTGGGGCGCCCTCGCAGCTCGAAGGTCATGACGACTATCGGGTTCATCCTCGCGGCGGCGCTGCTCATTGGCGTGCCGGTGATGATCGACGGCCTGATGGACTCAGGCTTGGATCAGACGACGAAGCTGCTCGTGGGTCTGCCCATCACGGCCGTGGGCGTCGTGGGCGTGGTCCTGGTCGTCGTGGGCTTCAGCCGGGGAGGGCGCATCGCGCGGGAGAACAAGGCCCGCCGCGAAGCGCTCGTCGAAGAGAAGACCCAGGTGGAGGCGGAGTTGCGGGACCTGCGGGCCCGCCGCGATGGCCTGCGCTCGCGGCAGTGGCAGCCCCGCCCCTCCGTCCCCCTCATCGCCGTGAACTTCTGACCGGGTCAGTAGGTGCAAGCGCGGTTGTTGCAATACCCCTGACGCGTGCCGCAGACGCAATCCGAGTCGTCGATGCAGCGGCTGGACGGGCACGTCGGGCCGCCACCGCCCCCACCACCCGGGAGTTGGTAGGAGCAGGCGTTGCGCGCGCACGTCACGGACCGCGCGTTGGGACATGCGTTCCAGCAGTCATCCTCGGAGGAGCACCGGACGGAGACACAGACCAGGCTCGCGGCCTCCTCGGGCGTGGGCTCGGATGACATGACCTCGGTGGCGGCGCACACCGCCTGTGTGGCCATCTCCAGGGCCGGCGCTGACGGCTCCGCGAAGGCCGCGGTGGCCGCGAAGGACAACAGGACGGCGACGCTCCAGGACAGGCTTCGACGGGACGACATGGCGGCGGGCTCTTTCCTCCCAGGGAAGCCATGCGGCACTGCATGGTGGATTCCTGGGAGCACCAAATTAGCATGGCTGTCCTGACTGGCGCCGGTGCCGCCGGACGCATCCCGGGCAAGGGGTTCATCGGTTGGATTGACACCCCGCACGGGGCCGATTGCCGCGTGCGCCAGGTCCCCCCACCGTTCCTGGGAGATCGCAGGCCCAGGGGGACCTCATGCGCGCGCAACTCCTGTTCATCCTCGTCCCGTCTTTGATTGTTCCGGGGACGTATACCGGAGCGCAGGACGCCAGCCCGCCGGATGCTGGCGCGGCCGCGCACGGGGCGCATGGCAAGCCTTCCGCGCTGTCGAGCCTGACCTCGCTCGCCCAGGGCGCGGTGCTCTTCGACAACCTGGGGACCTTCCAGCGGAAGGTGACGACCCGGTCGCCCGAGGCGCAGGCCTTCTTCGACCAGGGCATGCGGCTCACGTATGCCTTCAACCACGACGAGGCCGCGCGCTCGTTCGCCCGCGCCGCGCAGTTGGATCCCTCCTGCGCCAGCTGCTTCTGGGGTGTCGCCCTGGTGCTCGGTCCCAACTACAACGTGCCCATGCTGCCGGACCGGGCAGCGACCGCGTGGACGGCCCTGCAAAAGGCCCAGGCGCTCGCCCCCACGGCGACTCCCACGGAGCAGGCGCTCATTGGCGCGCTGTCCCGGCGCTACGGCGGGCCGGAGCCCCGCACGCCCGAACAGATGAAGCCCTTCTCCCAGTCCTACGCCAACGCCATGCGCGACGTGGCGAAGCGCTTCCCGGATGACAACGACGTGCAGGTGCTCTTCGCCGAGTCCCTGATGAACCTCAACCCGTGGAAGCTGTGGACGCTGGAGGGCAAGCCGGAGCCGGGGACCGGAGAGATTGTCTCGCGGCTGGAGACGGTGCTCGCGCGCGCGCCGAACCACCCGGGCGCCAATCACTATTACATCCACACCATCGAGGCCTCGGAGCACCCCGAGCGCGCATTGCCCTCCGCGGAGCGGCTGCCAGGGCTGATGCCCGGCGCGGGCCACCTGGTGCACATGCCGGCGCACATCTACCAGCGGGTGGGCCGGTACGCGGATGCCTCGGAGAGCAACCGCCGCGCTGTCCAGGCGGACAATGACTATCTGCGCCAGGTGGAGCCCATTGGCTACTACCCGATGTACCTGGCCCACAACTGGGGCTTCCTGTCGTTCTCCTCCTCCATGGAGGGACGCGCGGGGGAGTCCATCCGCGCCGCGCGCGAGTCCGCGAACGTCCTGCCGCCTGAGATGCTGAAGGAGATGCCGGGCATGGACTTCTTCGCCTCGGAACCCCTGCTCGCGATGGTGCGCTTCGGGCGCTACGACGCGCTGCTCACGGAGCCCCGGCCGGACCCGAAGTACCCGGTGCTGACGGGGCTGTGGCTGCACACGCACGGGCTGGCGCTCGCGGCGAATGGGGAGTTCAAGGAGGCCCGCGCGGAGCACGCGGAGCTGGTGAAGCTGGCCGCGAACGTTCCCGACACGATGACCGCTGGAAACAATTCGGCGAAGGACGTGCTGGACGTGGCGGCCCGCGTGCTCGATGCCTCCATCGCCGAGCGCCAGGGCTGCGCGGACGCGCTGACGCGCTGGGAGGACGCGGTGCGCGCCGCGGATCAGCTGGCTTATTCAGAGCCCAGTGACTGGTACTACCCCGTGCGTCACTTCCAGGGCGCGGCGCTGCTGGACGCGGAGCAGTACAAGGCCGCGGAGGCCGTCTACCGGGAGGACCTGCGCCGCAACCCCGGCAACGGTTGGGCGCTCTTCGGACTCGCCCAGTCGTTGAAGGGACAGGGCCGCACGGCCGAGGCCAACGCCGTGCAGCAGCGCTTCAAGACGGCCTGGGCGGGCTCCGACTTCGCGCTCACCCGCACGGCCTTCTGACGTCAGCGGGCCCCAGCGCGGCGGAAGCCGTACACCCACGCGCCCGCGGCGATGAGCGCGGGGAGCACCACGGACACCGTGAGCGCGCCGAACACGGCGTCGTTCACGGGCTGCCCGATGAAGTCCACGCCGGACACGCGCAGCCACGCCTTCACGCAGGTGATGCCCCAGTTGGCCCAGTTGGCGACGATGACCGCCCAGGCCAGGCGGCGCTGTCCCACGGGGCCGTAGCGCAGCATGGGCAGCGTCCACGCGACGCCCAGGAGGAAGAACGTGCCCATCAGCGCGTTCAGGTGCGCGGCGAGCGCCATCTGCGGATCCGCCGGCACCTTGCCCGTCATCGCCGCGGAGACGTAGCCGCCGGTGAGCAGGCCCACCAGCATCAACCACGCCGCGGCGTGGGCCATCAGCCGGGCCGCGGGCTGGACGAGCGGGACGACGGGGGACTCGGGGACCGAGGAGGCCTCGGAGAGGGGACGGGCGGGAGCGTTGCGCATGGTGGGCGGAGCGGCATCCTCGCACCCGGCCTCGCGCGGACGCCAATCACCCCCGCCTGACTCCCAGCGTCAGAAGCGCGCCTGGAGCAGCACGTTGACGCCCACCGCGTTCGCGGGCTGGAGGACGGGCCGGGAGACCCCCGTCTCGTCATCCTCGAAGAGGGTCCGGTTCGGGTCGTGCGTGTAGGAGACCTCCGCCAGCACTCCGGCAATCGCTCCCAGGTCCCAGCGCGCCGTGGCCTTCACCGTCACCACCAGTCCCGGGTCCTCGCCCGCGGGCAGGATGCTGATGAGGTTGGGCCCCTGGAACACGGCGGTGGTGTCGCTGAGCAGGGGGCTCTCCGGTCCGTTCCGCAGCGAGGCGGGGCGGGTGACGCGCACGAGCAGCCCGGGCGTCAGCCCCCAGTCCTGGAGGTGGTAGTCACTGCTCAGCGTGCCGGAGACCTCCGCGCGGGTCTCCGCGTCGCTCATGAAGGCTTGGTACGGAGGGAACCCGGGGACGTCGGCCTGGATGAAGGAAAGCGTGCGGACATAGGCCAGCGCGTGCGCGCGCCAGAAGCCCTGCTTCACCCGCGCCTCCAGCGCCCCCGCGCCCCCCGTCTGCGTGCTCCGTTGAGGATAGCCGGCCTCCGGATCCACGAGCCCCTGGGACACGAGGCTGCCCTCCAGCGACACCGACGCGGCGAAGCCTCCCGGGTACGTCTCCGGCAGGAAGAAGCGTTCGAAGAAGGTCGGGTCGCCCTGGTACAGCGCCAGGTCGACGTTGTTCCCAACGGGGGCGCCGTGGTGCCAGACCGCGCCCAGGGAGGCCCCCTTCACGGGGACGTGCAGCTCGACGCCCTGGTTCGCGACGTTGGGGACCTGCCCTCGATTGAGCACGGTGCCCTTGAGGGCCAGTCGCAGCTCGGGCGTGACGTCCAGGAAGCCGCCCGCGAGCAGGGCGTATCGGCGAGAGGACTCCAGCAGCAGGTCATCGGCGACGGTGGCGGACTTGAGCGCCACGAAGGCATCCCAATGCATCCGGGACAAGCGCAGCTCCAGCGCGGACTCGTTTCCCGAACGGCGGGGGAAGGCCTGCCGTTCCCAGGTGACCGGCCAGGTGAAGCCCATGTACAGCCGCGACGTGCTCAGAGGGTGGACCGCCACGGCGAGTCCCTCTCCGGACTCCCAGCCCGAAGGCCGGTAGCGCAGCCGCACGTTGCTGCCAAAGTCCTGCAAGGCAATGCCCTGGGTGGCCGGCGTGGAGAGGAAGAACGACAGCGTGGCTTCCGCGCGCAGGCCCGACGCGAGCTCTGGCGTATGGCCTTCCAGCGCCGCATGGAAATACGTGGCCGAGCCATCGGCATCGATGTCCGCGTCGAGGCCCTGGAAGGACAGCCGCGCCTCGAAGGGCGGTTCGGTGGGTGTGGCTTCAGGGGCCTGGCCCAGGCACAGCAGCAGGGGAAGCGTCAGGAGTGGAGACGTCATGGGCGCGCGCGTCTAGCACGTCCCGCCCGGGACAGGCATTCCCACCAAGTGCTTCAGGACGACGCGTCAATGCGGCTGTGGCGCCGCGTGTCCGGCATCACCGTGTAGACCATCAGCGAGCAGAAGATGCAGGCCGTGACGTACCAGAAGAACCACTCCTCGCGCCCGGCCAGCTTCAGGCGCGTGCCCACGTACTCCGCGGTGCCTCCGAAGAGGGACACCGTCAGCGCGTAGGGCAGCCCCACGCCCAGGGCGCGGATGCGCGCGGGGAACAACTCCGCCTTCACCACGGCGTTGATGGACGTGTAGCCGGAGAGGATGACCAGCGCGGCGAGCACCAGCAGGAACGCGGTGAAGGCGTCCCGCGTCCGCGTCAGCGCCGTGAGCAGCGGCACCGTGCACAGCGTCCCCAGCACGCCGAACCCCATCAGCACCGGCCTGCGTCCCACGTGGTCGGAGACGAACCCCAACACCGGCTGGAGGAACATGTAGAGGAACAGCGAGCCCGCGGAGATGAGCGTGGCCTCGTCTCGCGTCAGCCCCACGGAGTTCACCAGGAACTTCTGCATGTAGACGGTGTATGTGTAGAAGGCCAGCGTCCCGCCCATCGTGAGACCCACCACGACGGCGATCTCCTTCGGGTGGCGCAAGAGCTCCCGCATGGGGTGGTGCTCGGACTTCTTCGCGGCCTCTCGGGTGAAGGCCTCCGTCTCCACCATGTTGCGGCGCATGTAGAAGCCGAAGACGGCCAGCGCCGCGCCAATGCCAAACGGGATGCGCCAGCCCCACGCCTCCAGCTGCGGGCCCGTCAACACCAACCGCTGCAACACCAGCAGCGTCAGCGTGGCCAAGAGCTGTCCCATGATGAGCGTGACGTACTGGAAGGAGCTGTAGAAGCCCCGGTGGCGGGAGGTGGCCACCTCGCTCAGGTAGGTGGCGCTGGTGCCGTACTCGCCGCCCAGGGAGAGGCCCTGGAGCAGCCGCGCGAGCATCAGCACCACGGGCGCCGCCACGCCGATGCGCGCGTACGTGGGGCACACGGCGATGACCAGCGAGCCCAGGCACATCAGCGAGACGGACAACGTCAGCGCGGACCTGCGGCCCCGGAGGTCCGCGTAGAGCCCCATCAACCAGCCGCCCACCGGCCGGATGAGGAAGCCCAGCGCGAACACCCCGGCGGTGTTGAGCTGCTGCACCACCGGATCCGCGTCTGGGAAGAACGCCTGCGCGAAGTACAGCGAGAACGCCGAGTAGACGTAGAAGTCGTACCACTCGATGAGGTTGCCCACCGAGCCGCCGAAGATGGAGAGCAGCCGCTGCCGCACAGGGGACATCGGGCTCAGGGCTCAGGCCTTCAGCGTGCGGCCGAACAGGTCCTCGAGCCTCTTCCAGTGCGTCTCCGCGACCTCCGCGTTGAACGCGGCCGAGCCCGCCACCGAATAGCCGTGCTGCGCGCCGGGGTAGAGCTCCGAGCGGTACTTCACGCCCGCGTCCTTCAGCGCCGCCTCCAGCGTGTGGATGGCGTCCGCGGGCATGGAGTTGTCCTGGTCCGCGTGGCCGAAGTACAGCTCGCCCTTCACCTTGTTCACCAGGCGGTGGGGGCTGTCGGGCGAGTCCGTGGCCAGGCGGCCGCCATGGGAGGACGCCACCGCGCCGATGCGGTCCGGGAAGTCCGCGCCCATGCGCACGGCGATGCCGCCGCTGAAGCAGTAGCCGGCCACGCCCGCCTTCGGGCCCTTCACGGAGGGCTGCCGGGAGAGGAAGTCCAATTCGGCGCCCGCGTCCAGCTTCAGGCGCTCCGGCGTCAGCGCGCCGATGAGGCCGTAGAGGCGCTTGCGGAACGCCTCGTCCGCGAAGGAGCCCTGGAGGTCCAGCTTCGAGGTGTGTCCGTCCCGGTAGAACACGTTGGGCATCAGCACGACGTAGCCGGACTTCGACAGACGCCGGGCCATGTCCTCGAAGACGGGCCGGATGCCAAAGGCATCCGGAATCATGATGACCGCCGGCCACGGTCCCGAGCCCTCCGGCTGGAACAGCTTCGCGTCCATCACTCCATCCGCGGTCTTGATGTCGACGTCCTGCATGGCGTGGGTGACCTCCCGCGCGGGCGGTGCATGCGCCCGGCAGGAGGGTGACACCACACGCGCGAGCGATGCGCCATCCGTTTCGCGACGGGCCCCCACCGCCCCGCGCGAAACGGACACTTGCTGGGACTACTTGACGCAGTTGCTCCAGCCGCGCTTGCTGTTGCTGACCGTCATCTCCCAGTAGCGGGTGCCGCTGTTGTAGTCGATGGAGACGCCGTCATTGAAGTCGCTGGTGTTGAAGTTGCCGCCGATGCCGGACAGCAGGCAGGCCACGCCGCCCGGGTTGTAGTCCAGGTTGTGCGTGAAGGTGCCCGGGTTGCCCGCGATCCACAGCCAGCCGCCCTGGGCCGTGGGGACGTCCACGCAGATGGCGCGCGCGCCGCCGGAGCCGCCCAGGCTGCCGCCCAGGTACCAGTTGTAGCCGTCGTTCCAGACGCGGGCGTAGTCGGAGTCGGCCGTGAAGCCGCCCGCGGCCTCCACCTGCGTGAGGAAGCAGCGGCGCGACGCGGTGACCGCGCCCAGGAGCTTCGCCGCCTGGCCGTCGTACCAGGCCATCTCAGGGGTGCGGTTGGTGGCGGTGTCGAGGCACTGGACGCCCGTGCCCAGCGCCTTGCTGTTGGTGTGGTTGACGAAGATCTGCCAGTTGCCGGCGTACTGGTACACGCCCGCGCCGGCCCAGCTGGTGCCCTTCAGGTTGCCCTGGACGCCGGTCAGGAAGCAGGTCCGGCCCGTGGAGGTTCCGATGGAGGTGGAGGTCAGGCCGTTGTTGGAGGTGCCCCACCAGTAGGTCCCGCCCAGGTTGACACCCTGCTCGGCCGTCGCGAGGGCCGCGTCGTCGGGCGCGGCCGGGGCGGCGGTCTCGGTGACGGCCTCGCCCGCGGGGGCCTCGCCCGCCAGGGGCTCGTCCATCATGGGGTCGCCGCCACAGCCCACCGCGAAGAGGCAAAGGGGGGCCGCCAGGAACAGCTTCCGCGCGAAGTGATTCGTGTGCATGTCGCTTCTCCGTTCGTCGTTTGGAAATGCCAGCGATGCGTCCGCTGACCGGGGTTCGTCCCGGCCGGGTCGCCAGCGGGGAACGTGGCGGGACATGAGCAACGGGGATGCCAGCGCCGCGTCCTGAGGGAGCGTGTCGAGGGAGGGCGGAGGGAACGGCAATCCTTGCGTGTCCACCCCGCGTGCGGGCCGGCAAGGCTTGCACGGACGGCAAGAGTTGCACGACCGGGGCGGCCGGGAGGTGTGTCCGCGCGGGGCTCCTGGCAGGATCGCGCCATCAGTCTACGGAGCGGGGAGGGCACGTTGGTCATGCATCGCGAAGGCGCGGCCGTGGTCCGGACGCTGGTGGTGCTGGGCGCGCTGTTCGGGGCCGGCGCGCGGGCGGAGGTGACGCGCGCGGAGTTCCTGGTGCCGTCGGAGGAGGGCATCGAGGTGTCCGTCCGCGAGGTGAAGGACACGGGCATGCAGGTGGCCAACCTGCCGCCGCTCATCCTCCTGCACGGCGCGCGGGTGCCGGGGCGGGCCTCGTTCGACCTGCCCGTCGAGGGCGGCTCCATCGCGGCGGAGCTCGCCCGCGCGGGGCACGCGGTGTACCTCATGGATGCGCGCGGCTATGGCGGCTCCACGCGGCCCCTGGCCATGAGCACGCCCGCGAAGGGCCGGCCCCTGGTGGGCTCGCACGAGGTCGTCCAGGACGTGCACGCGGTGGTGGGCTGGGTGAAGGCGCGCACGGGGCAGCGCCGCGTGGGGTTGGTGGGCTGGGCCACGGGAGGTCACTGGGCGGGCATGTACGCCAGCCTCCACCCGGACAACGTCAGCCACCTGGTGATGCTCAACGCGCTGTACGCGGGCAGCGCGGAGCACAAGATGCTGGGGAAGGGCACGGACTTCGAGGACCCGAAGCGGCCGGGGCACTTCAACGCGGAGGGCATTGGCTCCTACCGGTGGAACACGGGTGCGTCGCTGATGGCCGTGTGGGACCGGCAGTTGCCCGAGGCGGAAGAGGAGCGGGTGAAGTGGCGGGACCCGGAAGTGGCGGCGTCGTTCCAGCGCGAGGCGGTCACGAGTGATCCGCTGGGGCCGTCACGCACGCCGTTCGCGTTCCGGGCGCCGTCCGGGGCGCTGGAGGACAGCTTCTACCTGGCCACGGGCCGGCAGCTGTGGGACGGAGCGTCCATCACCGCGAAGGTGCTCATCCTGCGCGCGGAGAACGACTTCTGGAGCCGGCCGGAGGACGTCACTCTCCTCCAGGAGCACCTGAACCACGCGGCCAGCGTGAAGGCCGTGGTGCTCCCGGGTGCGACGCACTTCGTGCACCTGGAGCGGCCGGAGCGGGGCCGTCGCCTCCTCATGGACGAGCTGCTGCGCTGCACCGGTGCCCGCGTCACCCCCGCGCCAAAGCCCCCGAAGCCCGCCACGCCGTGAGCCGCTAGACTGGTGGGGATGATTTCCATCCGGAGACTCGAACAGGCGACCCCCGAGGAGCGGGAGGCGCTGGCCGAAGTGCTCATCGACTCCGTCGACGGAGGCGCGTCGGTGGGCTTCCTGCCGCCGCTCTCTCGGGACGCGGCGGTGGAGTACTGGCGGGGCGTGCTCGCGGCGCTGGGGCCGGGGCTGGTGCTCTGGGTCGCGGAGGTGGACGGTCGCATCGACGGCACCGTGCAACTCGCGCCCTCGCTGCGTCCCAACGGGCTGCATCGCGCGGAGGTGCAGAAGCTGCTCGTGCATTCGCGGGCCCGGGGGCAGGGGCTCGCGTCGCTGCTGCTCCAGGAGATTGAGCAGTACGCGCGGGGCGCGGGGCGCACGCTGCTGGTGCTCGACACGCTTGCGGGCTCGAAGGCGGAGTCCGTCTACCAGCACTTCCAGTGGCAGCGCGCCGGCGAGATTCCCGACTGGGCGCGGCACACCGATGGTGAGCTGCACCCCACGGTCCTCTACTTCAAGCGCATCGTTCCCTGACGTTCACTGCGCGCGGGGGCAGGGCGGGATGCCGGAGCGAAGCGCGCATGGAATGACGCGGAGATGTATTGTTTCACAGGTCACGCCGGAGGGGCGCCTTCAGGGATGATAGGGATAGCGCGCCAGGACCTTCCCGTCCGCCGACACGGCATACAATTCGTACCAGTGCGCGGAGGGATTGAATCCAGGTGCTGCCCAGCCACACTTCGCGACGTTTCGCTTGATCTCCACGAAGTACATCCCGCCGTGTTGGGCCACGGAGACCTCCATGGCCTTGGCGGTATATGAGCAGTCCTTCGCATACTCCTTGGGAAAACCTGCCAGCAGCCGCTGCAAGGCCGCATGGGCGGCGAGAACCGCCGGTCCGTCCAGCGTTGCCAGGGGCCGCAGGTCGTCAGGCCATTCAATCCCCTCCGCGACGAGGGGGGCGCGGGGCGTGGTACCGCCGTCGGCATTCGTCACCACGGGCGGAGACACGACGCTGCCCCCATCCCTCGCGGCTGTGCCAGAAGAGGCGGGAGGCGTGCCTCCGTCCAGCAGGAGCGTGAGGAGAAGGACGTGATGAGGGAGGTTCATCATGGGGACAGGCTCCAGGGCACTTCTACCACTTCAACTCGGGTGAGCAGCGAGGCAGCAGCATGCGGGGGCTGCGCATGCCAGAAGCCTCTTGTGGATGACAGTTCGCCTGGAACTCCCAAAGCGCCTTGTCCTCATTCCATTGGAAGACCTCTCCCGCGGGGTTCCACTTGTAGAAGCGAGATTCGTCCTTGTGTCCCGTGGCGAGCCAGGCCCATGCGGGAATCAACCGGTTCCTCGAGTCACGCGCCAGCTGTCCATCCGGGCTCGCGGCATAGGACACCATCGTCCACAGCCCGTCCTCCATCTTCATCGCGGGGAATCGGGTCAGGTCGTCACTGCTCATGCTCGTCGCGCACGGGTGATTGTGCGCGAAGCCGATGATGGGCAGGTTCCGACCAAAGGACTCATCGTCGACGCCACCGAAAGGAGGCTGGCACGAGCTGCGTTCCTTCATGAGGTTGCGGATGGGCCATGAAACACGCCAGTCCTGCGGCGTTTTGTAGAGGGCGACGCAGTATTCAGATGCATCCGGTCGTGGACCACCGGTGTTCGGGTCGCAGGCATCCGACGCACCCGGCAGGCTCATCAATGCCCGGAGCGTCGGCAGCACCAGGTCATCCGGAATCGTGTCGGTGTCCGATACGACGGCCGGGACATCCTTGTGTGGCCAGGGACCTGGGGCCACCGCGAGGTCGAACCGCCCTTCCAGAATGGGAAGTTCTGAGCGCAGGTAGTAGAGGCGGGGGCCCGCACAGGCCATGAGCAACACGAACATGAAGGCGCAGGTCTGGCGCGTCGCGGTGCGCATTCCCGAAACACCCCCTGGATGACCTGTCGGGACCCGGGACTCCGGCGGAGCGGCCATCGTTCCGCAGGATAGCGGGTTGTCCGAAGCCTGTGCAGTCTCGCCCCAAGCGATAGGCCTGGGCTCAATCCGCCCGGAGCACGACCGCCGGGGGCACGTGCGCGGCCCTTCGTGCTGGCAATAGCGCCGCGAGGAACGCCACCGCGCCGAGCACCGCCACCACCAATCCATACGTGAGCGGATCCGTGGGCCGCACTCCGTTGAGCAGGTG
Source organism: Corallococcus exiguus (assembly GCF_009909105.1). Taxonomy (NCBI): domain Bacteria; kingdom Pseudomonadati; phylum Myxococcota; class Myxococcia; order Myxococcales; family Myxococcaceae; genus Corallococcus; species Corallococcus exiguus. Next base: position 393,006 of record NZ_JAAAPK010000007.1, on the reverse strand, counting down.
CGACAGCGCGCGGCTGGCTCCCCATGCGAGCCCCAGCCCCAACACCAGCCCCACCGCCGTGAGCCGCAGGTAGTGGCTCAACACCATGCCCATCAGCTGGCCCGCCCTCGCCCCCAATGCCATGCGGATGCCCAGCTCTCGCGTGCGCTGCACCACCGCGTAGGCCACCACCCCGTAGAGCCCCACCGCCGCCAGCGCAAGCGCCACCCCCGCGAAGACGCTCGCCAGCAGGAGATAGAAGCGCAGCGGCGCCACCGTTCCATCCACCACCGACGCCAGCGTCCGCACGCCGCCCACCGCGAGGTTCGCGTCCAGCCCCCGGACTTCCGCCCGCACCGCCCCGGCCAGCGCGAACGGCTCCCCGTTCGTACGGAGCACCAGCGTCATGTCCGTGGTCCGTGCCTGCTCATAGGGCACATACACCTCCGGCGCGGCGGGCGCGGCCAGTCCTTCCGTGGCCATGTTCGCCACCACCCCCACCACCCGGCCTCCGAACGCGCCGTTGCCCAGGTCCATGTCCATGTCCAGCGTGCGTCCCAGCGGGTCCTCTCCCGGCCAGAAGCGGCGCGCCGCCTCCGCGTTGATCAACACCGCGCGCCCACCCGCGCCCCGGTCCTCCGGCAGCAACCCCCGGCCGCGCAGCACGGGCACCCGCAGCGCCTCCAACGCGTCCGGTGTGACGATGCGCATGCTGGCCTGCCAGGGCTCCGTGCCCGGCGCCACCGGCCGGAGCGGGTCGCGCACCGCGAGCGTCCACCGCTTCCCCTCCATGGGAACTGCATTCACCACGCCCGCCACGGTCACCCCGGGCAGGCTCCGCAGCCGCTCGAGCAGCCCGTCGTAGAAGGCCGCGGGCGCCGCGCTGCCCATGGCGTAGCGGTTGGGCGGCAGGCTCAGCTTCACCGTCAATACGCCCTCCGGCTGGAAGCCCGGGTCGACCTGCCGCAGGTGCACGAAGCTGCGCAGCAGCAGCCCCGCGCTCACCAGCAGCAGCACCGCCAGCGCCGTCTCCGCCACGATGAGCGCCGCGCGGGTTCGGTGGTGGTGCGCCGCGCCGCCCGCGCCCTCGCCCGCCGTCCGCAACACGCGCGCCAGCTCCACCCGCGACGTCTGCCACGCAGGCACCAGCCCGAAGAGCAGCGTGGTGAACACCGACAGGCCCGCGGTGAACGCCAGCACCGTTCCATCGAGCGACACCTCGTCGATGCGCGGAATGTCCTGGGGCCCGAACGCCGCCAGCGCATCCAGCGCCCACAGCGCCGCGAGCAACCCGGCCCCGCCACCCAGCGCAGACAGGAGCGCGCTCTCCACCAACAGCTCCCGCGCGATGCGCCCCCGGCTGGCGCCCAGCGCGAGCCGCACGGACGTCTCCGCCTCGCGCGACGCGGCCCGCGCCAACAGCAGGTGCATGAGGTTGGCGCACGCGATGAGCAGCACCAGCCCCACCGCGCCCAGTAGCAAAAACAGCGAGGGGCGCACCTGGCCCAGCAGCACGTCGCGCAAGGGCTCCACGCTCGCGCCCATGTCCGCGTTCGTCGCCGGATGCCGCGCCGCCAGGCCCCGCGCGACCGCCGCCGCGTCTGCCTTCGCCCGCTCAAGGCTCACGCCGGGCCCCATCCGCCCATACACCTCCAGCCAGTGCGCGCCGCGCGCCTCCGGCTTCGTCATGGACTCGTCCTGGACGATGGGCGTCCACAGCTCCGCGCGCGACGGGAAGTCGAAGCCCGGCGCCATCACGCCCACCACCGTCCACGGCACGGGGCCGCCCAGGTTCACCGCGCGCCCCAGCACGTCGGGGCTGCCACCAAAGCGGCGCTGCCAGAGCGCATGCGACAGCACCGTGACCTGGGGCGCCCCAGGCGCGTCATCCCCGGCCCGGAGCGCGCGGCCCAACTGCACGCGGGGCCCCAGCACCTGGAAGAAGTCGGCCGTCACCAGTCCGGCCTGCACCTTCATGGGCGAGGCCTCCAGCCGGTCCGCCCCGAGCGTCACCATCGCGGGCGCCACGCCAGCGAGCCCCTCGAAGGCCCGCGTCTGTTCGCGCAGGTCCATCAGGTCCGGCGGCGACGTCGGCCCCGGTCCCTGCTGGCCCACGCTGAACAGCCGCACGAGCCGCGCGTCGTCGCGCAGGGGCAACGGCCGCAGCAGCACCGCGTGCACCACGCTGAAGATGGCGACGTTGGCGCCAATGCCCAGCGCCAGCGTGGCCACCGCCACGACGGTGAAGGTGGGGCTGCGACGCAGTCGCCGCAGCGCGAGCAGGAGGTCATGGAGGAGGGGAGCCATTGGGGACGCCATTGAGCATGGCCCATGCCACGGAGCGCGCACAGTCGCCCCCAGGCGACAGCGGGGATGAACCCGTCACTTCCCTGACCGGCGATGGGAATCCGCGTCCCGCTTCCGGACACGCGCAAGTGCCTTCATGCCGCGCTGAAGCGGAAGTGGAACGGGAGGGCGTCCAGCACGGGCGCCCTCCCGTTTCTGTTTCAGCGAGGCCTCAGCTCGCGCGCGACCGCTTGCGACGGGTGGCCAGCGCGACGAGCGCCAGCCACGCGAGCGGCGCCACCGGGGCCGCGCCGCAGCCGCAGCCGGAGTCGTCCTCGGGCAGGGGATTGTTCGTGCCCGCGTCCGGGGTCCCCGTGCCGGCATCCAGGGTCCCCGTGCCGGCATCCGGGGTCTCCGTGCCGGCATCCGGGGTCTCCGTGCCGGCATCCGGGGTCTCCGTGCCGGCATCCGGGGTCTCCGTGCCGGCATCCGGGGTCTCCGTGCCGGCATCCGGGGTCTCCGTGCCGGCATCCGGGGTCTCCGTGCCGGCATCCGGGGTCTCCGTGCCCGCGTCGGTGCCGGCATCCGGTTCGCCCATTTCCGCCTCCGCGGTGATGGTGAAGGACTGCTCCGCGTCCGGCGACACGCCATTGGTCGCCCGCACGTGCACGTCCACGGTGCCCGCCGCCGACGGCGTCCAGGTGATGAGGCCGGTGGTCGCGTCGATGCTCATGCCCTGCGGCACCGCGCCCTCCAGCGAATACGTGGGCTGCGGCCGGCCCACCGCCTCCACGTCGTAGCGATACTCGATGCCCACTCCGGCGGTGGTGACAGGCGTGGAGGAGATGGTGGGCTGGAGCGGTTCGTCATCCGCCTCCACGGCCTCCAGCGTGCGCGCGTCCAGGCCCGGAATGGCGAGCGTGATGGTGGCCGTGCCATCCACGTTGTCCGCGTCCTGCGACGCCTGGAGTGTGACGGTCTGCGGCGTGTTCCAGTTGGACGTCGTGAAGCTGAGCGTGGACGCGGAGGCCACGGTGAGGTCCGGATCCCCCTGGGTGGACGCCACGGTGACGGTCACGTTCGACGAGGGCCGCAGGGACAGGGACACGTCGAAGGTGGCGGTGCCGCCCTCGGGCACGACGAGTCGGCGAGTGGACAGCACCAGCCGGGTCGAGTTGTTGTCGATGGTGGTGGCCACCACCGACTCGGTCGTCAGCCCCTCGGAGGCCACGGTGAAGGTGGCGACGTCCGGCTCCACGTCCGCGTCCTCCACTGCCTCGAGCACCACGACCTGCGGCACGCTCCAGTTCGCGGGGGAGAAGGTGAGGGTGCCACCGCCCAGCACGCGCAGGTCCTCGGAGCCGCCCATGGCGCGCGCCACGCTGACCGTCACGGGCGCGGAGGGCGCCTGGGCCAGCCGCACGGTGAAGGCCGCGCGTCCGCCCTCCATCAGGCGCAGGTTGAGTCCGGACACCACCAGCTTCTGGCCGGTGGCCGTGGGCGTCACCCGGCGCACCACGCCGTTGGTGTACCCCAGCGCGTAGAGCGCGCCGTCCGGCCCCACGCTCATGTCCACGTTGGCGGAGAAGCCCGTGCCCCACTCGTCCACCGTCGCCACCGAGTTGTCCGCCGCCAGCGTGGCGCGCGTCACCTGGGCGCTGTTGTAGTCGCCGAAGAAGTAGTTGCCGCGGTACTCCGGCGGGAAGAGGGTCGCGTCGTAGAAGACGCCGCCGGTGATGGAGCCGCCCAGCGCCTGCGTCGTTACTGTGCCCCCGCCGCTGGTCGTGTCCGGCAGGCCCGGCTGGGCCACGGTGAAGGTGGTGGTCGTGGGCGCGTTGTTGGCGCTGGCGACGTAGAACTCGCCGTTGAAGCTCGCGTCCCCCACGCCTTCGAGCGTGAGCTTCTCCCCCTTGCGGAAGCCGTGCGGCGAGGCAGTGGTGAAGGTGGTGATGCCCCCGCTGCGCACCGCGCCCGTGGCGGTGACGGTGCTCGAATCAATCGTGTTGGTGCGGTACTTGATGACGGGGGTGAGGTAGTCGTTCCCGACGGGCTGGTTGTTCTCGTAGTCGTTGTATCCGGCGTGGCTGCGCCGGCTCACGACGAAGACCTGCTCATAGCGGTCGCCCACGCCGTTGACCCACAGGAGTCCGGTGGTGGGCTGGAACGTGAAGGTGAACGGGTTTCGCAGGCCGCGCGCCCAGATGTATTCGTTGTTGGGGCCCACGCCGTCGTTGAACGGGTTGTCATTGGCGGGCGTGCCGTCCAGGTTGGCGCGGCTCATCTTGGCCGCCAGCGACGTCAGGTCCGCGTCCACGCCGGAGCCGTTGCCCAGATCGCCAATGGCCCAGTAGAGCTTCCCGTCCGGGCCGAAGCCGAGCCCTCCGCCGTCGTGGTTGTTGCCCGTCGTGGGCAGCCGCGTGACGACCTCCGTGCGCGCGATGCCCGTGCCATTGGCGTCCGTGTAGCGGACGATGCGCTGCTCGGAGGCGGAGACGGTGACGAAGAAGTAGACGTACCGGTTGACCACGTAGTTCGGGTCGAACGCGATGCCGATGAGTCCGCACTCGCTGTTGGTGTGGACCGAGGGCTCCGTGGCGAACGTGCGCGTCACCAGCGTGGAGGTGCCCGGCTGCGTCTCCAGCACGCCGTCCTTCATGGCCACCGTCCGCACGACGCCGTTCTTCAGCGTGACGAACAGGCGCCCTGAACCATCCGGCGCCCACGCCATGCCGGTGGCGGGTGTCAGGCTGGTGGATGAATAGTTCGTTTCCACGAAGCCAGCCGGTACAGCGGCCCGGGCGGGCGCGGACATCATCAGGAACAGCAGTGAGGCCATGAGGGGGGTACGCATGGCCCCGACCCTACCGCACCCCACGTGGGGCCCTGCGCCCCACCTGGAGGAAGCCCTATCGCGTCGCGGTGAACTTCCGTTGGATGATGCACTTCACGCTGGTCTCCTCGGAGGAGCCACTCGTCAGTTCGTACTCGCCCTCGATGACCGAGCTGTCGGTCTCCGTCTCGGGCGCGGGCGCGGCCACCGCCGACTTCACGCGGACGAAGTACCAGGTCGTGCTCGTCACGCTTTGGGTTCCGGAGAGTGTGAGCGTGCGGCTGGGCTCGGAGAACTCGTAGTAGCCCGACAGCGGCATGCCGCCGAGGCTCGCCGAGATGCTCCTCCCGGAGCGCATCAACATCAGCGACCCCGTGGGCAGGCCGAGCCCCAACGCGTCGCAGGCATCTCCGGGGGGCGATGTGTCCGCGAACTGAAGCGTGTAGGTGCCCCCGATGGCGCAACCGCTCTCACAGACGTTGTACGAGTCTCCGCCACAGCCCGGGTTCCCCATGCCGCTGCCCATCGTCATCATGCCCATGGCGATCAGCACCGGGATGCGGAGGAACGTCACGGCCTTCGGGGAACGGGCGCTGCGCGGGGATTCGATGTGCATGAAAGACTCCAGGTGGAACGGGAGGGCGTCAGACTAGCCAACGCCTGCCCTTGTCCGCACCTGGGGTCCGTGGTGCCTTCACATCACGACATCATGCGTCACAGCGTCACGTTGCCGGACACCACCGCCGTGAACTTGCAGGGGACGTCGCTGGAGAGCGTGGCGCAGGTGGACGGCTGCGCCGGGGTCCACGTGGTGGCGTTGAGCTTGATGGCCGCCTGCGAACGCTGACGGTAGACGCCCGCCGCGTAGGGCGTGGGGTTGGCCGTCTGGCCACCGAAGTCCGTGTTCGTCTCCGGCCAGCAGCTGCGGCTGCCCGGGATGGCCGTCCAGGTGACCGTGCCCGTGCTGCTCACCGACTTCTGCTCCACCGTGGAGCAGATGTAGATGATGGGGTAGTCCTGGTCGCAATCCCAGGCGGATGCCTGGGCGCTGATGGGACCCCCGATGTCATACGTGTAGGGCTTCGTCGCTTCGACCACGCACGTCGTGCCCGGGATGGCCTTCGTCACCTGGGACTGGACCTGCGCGATGTCGCTGCCGGAGGGGGCCGGCTCCGTCGCTTCCGGCGCGGGGCCACAGGCGCTGAACGCAAGGGCCACCACGGCGAGGCTGCACGTCTTGAACTTGAACATGTGGGGTGTCTCGGGGGAAATGAACCTGACGCGCTGCCACCGCCCACCGTTTGAATCCCATGCATCAACATGGTTTCCAGGTGAGCAGTGACTAACGCGCCAGCAAGGTAAGGCTGTTCATCCCTTGCCGTCCACCCACGCGCGGTGCAGGAGCGTGGGGGACACACCCCGTGAACTCAGGGCGTGCGGGACGCCACGGCGGGCGCGGCGGTCATCGCCTGGCTGAGCTTCCGGGCACCTTCCGAGAAGGCGCCGCGTGCGATTTCCTGCCCGGAGGTGCCGAGCACCTGGGCGAACACGTGGTCGAACCCCTTCTCCAGGCCCATGGACTTGTGGGGTTCACCCTTGGAGTCCGCGACCATGTAGAGCGACGAGTCCAGCTCGGCGGGCGGTGCCTCGCCCTTCTGGCGGTACAGGTCCTTCATGGCGGCGAGCGACTCGTTGTGGCTCTTGCGGATCTCCCCGCGCGCAATGCCCTTGAAGAGGCCCGAAACGTCGCGCAGGTCCACGTGGATGACGACGATGGGCTTCTTCTCACGCACGTCGTAGATGAACTGGGAAGCTCGCTGGCGCAGCTCATCCTTGGTGCCCTTGTTGGCATACAGCACCAGGGTGGGCCGGCCCTGCCCGATGGGGACCTCCTTGCCGAACACGTCCTTGAGTTCAGCGGCGCTGGCCGGGAGAGCTCCCAGCAATCCGAGCAGGCAGGTCAGCAGGGCGGTCTTCTTCATCATGCAGTGGCTCCAAAGGGTGAAGAGTCGCAATGGGTCCACAAACATCGCCACCCCCATCCTGAATCCCGGCCGATGAATTCAATCTGTCCCTGGTGAAGAGGGGCCGACGTAGCGAGCCCTGGGGCGCAGCAGGTGGCCCTGCTCCCGCTGTTCCAGCACGTGCGCCACCCAGCCCGCCGAGCGCCCCACCGCGAACACCGTCGCCGCCGCGCCCTTCGGCAGCCCCAGCGCCTCTGCCAGCATCACCAGCCCCACCTCCATCGAAGGCGCGGGATGCCCCGCGTCGCGCATCACGTCCACCAGCGCGGAGCCCACGCGTACCGCCCTCGCATCCGGGCGCAGCTCCCGCGCGGCCAGGATGAGCGGGGGCGTGCGCGGGTCTCCCTGGGGATACAGCCGGTGGCCGAAGCCCGGCACCGATTCGCCCCGGAGGACGTACGTGTCCACCACCTCCTTCGCCCGCTCCGGACGGCCCACCTCCGTGAGGAGCGCCTCCACGCGGTCGCACGCGCCCCCGTGCTTCGCTCCGGAGAGCGCCGCCATCGCCGCGCCCACGCAGGAGTACAGGTCCGCGCCAGAGGATGCCGTCACCCGGGCGGCGAACGTCGACACGTTCAGCTCATGGTCCGCGCAGAGCACCAGCGCCTGGTTCAACGACGCCGCAGCGTGCGCTGAGCGGGCGTCCCACGCGTGCGCCAGCGAGCCCGCCACCGTTTGTTCCCTCAAGGCGGGAGCCACGCGCTCCGGCGCCCGGGCCGCGCACACCCACGCCGCCAGGTGACGCAGCAGGCTCCGGGCCCGCACGAGCTCCTGGTCCGGTGGCGCCGCGAAGCGCACCGCGTCCCGTGCGCCCAGCAGGGACACCAGCGTCGCCAGCACCTTCGCGGGAGGAGTGCCCTGGGGCAGGAGCGCCGCCAGCGCGGAAGGCGGGAAGGGCGCTCGCGGCGCGCGCCACGTCGTGTCCCGGTGTTTCGGTAGCGCGCCGGACCAGAGCAGCTCCGCTACGTCCTCGAAGGAGCGCCCTTTCGTGGCCAGCTCCACCGCGGAGTGGCTTCCCCGGTACGCCAGGCCTTTGGCCTCCACGCGCGAGACCGCGGAGTCGATGACGGGCTCGCCCCAGCGCAGCGCTCCCGCCGCCACCGCCGCGTGTCCCGCCCTCGCGTCGTGGCGGACCTTCAGCCGCTCCAGGTCCGCGCGTGCGTAGCGGTTCTCCTTCGTTCCCTGCACCGGCACGCACCGCACCAGTCCCCGGCTCACGTAGGTGTAGAGCGTCGCGAGCTTCACGCCGAGCAGCGCCGCGGCCTCGCTCGCCGACACCAGGGCTTCCTCGCGCTCAGGTCGATGTTCGAATCGAGATTGAGAGCGTCCACCCCGGCGTCTATCCATGCTCCATCCACCTCCTGGCAGGGGAGTGTCGGCGCGCCGCGCATGCGCTGTCGACGTGTCTTTCCTGATGGACGCGTGGAGCCCTGAACCCTGGAGGACATGCCATGCAGGTGGACTTTGGCCGCACGTCGGAGGACTACGCCCGGCACCGCGCCGGCTTTCCGGAGGCCTTCTTCGAGAAACTCATCCGTGAGGGCGTCTTTCATCCGGGACAGCGCGTGCTCGACCTGGGCGCGGGCACGGGCACGCTCGCACGGGGGCTGGCGAAGCGCGGGGGCGACGTCACGGCGCTGGACCTCTCAGAGCCCATGCTGGATTCGGCGCGTCGGCTCGCGAGCGAAGAGGGGCTGTCCATCGACTTCCGCGTGGCTCCGGCGGAGCGGACTGGCTTGACGCCGGAGTCCTTCGGGCTCGTCACCGCCGGCACGTGCTGGCATTGGTTCGACCGCGCCGCCGCGGCCCGCGAGGCCTTCCGGGTGCTGGCGCCGGGAGGCCGGATGGTCATCGCGCACTTCGACTGGCTGCCTCTGCCGGGAAATATCGTGCAGGTCGTCCACACCCTCATCGACACCTTCAATCCCTCGCAGGTCGCGCCCTACGTCGAGTTCGGACACGACGCCGGCATCTACCCGCGCTGGTTCCAGGACGTCGCCACCGCGGGCTTCACCGGTCTGGAGTCCTTCTCCTTCGACACCGTCGTCCACTACTCCCTTGAAGCGTGGATGGGACGGGTGCGCGCCAGCGCCAAGGTGGGCCCGGTGCTCTCCGAGGACGAGGCCGCCCGGTTCGATGTCGCGCACGCGAAGCTCCTCGCGGAGCGGTTCCCCCAGACGCCGTTCGCCGTGCCCCACCGCGTGTTCGCGCTGGTTGCGACGCGGTGAGTGACAGAAGTGGAGGCCTGCGGTGTTCGAAGCGCCAGCACTTCGCTGGAGGCCAGAGACCATGGGCATCACACTGGACCGTCGCTCCCTCATCCAAGCCAGCCTGGGGCTGACCGGGGGGCTCGCGCTCCTCCGGGGCGCTCCCGCGGCGGCGGCCGGACAGCCGTCCACGACCTCGTCGTCCCCCTCGTCTTCCGACGAGCCCCGGCCCTGGTGGGAGCTGGGCCTGATGGCGGACCCCATCATGGAGAGCCAACTCCTGCACTTCCTGGCCGGGACCTACAGCGCGCAGTCGGACATCAGCGAGGTGCTGGACACCGCGTCCCGCATCGTCGCGGGGGATGACTGGAGCTGGCCCAACGAGTGGGTCAGCACCGCCGACCGCATCCGTGCCATGGGCGACGTGAGCCTGTCCCGCCGCCACTCCATCAGCGCGGGCAATGCCTACCTGCGCGCCGCCAACTACTACCGCGCCGCGCTCATCCACCACCCCGAGCCCACCCACCCAAGCGTGGTCGCCACCGGGCGCAAGGCGGTGGACGCCTACAACAAGGCGCTCCACCTGTTGAAGATACCGGGCACGCCCGTGCGCATCCCGTACGAGGGCACCACTCTGCCCGGCTACTTCTTCCGCGCCCCGAGCGCCCGGAGCATCGCGCCGCTGCTCATCTTCCAGCAGGGCCGCGACGCGTGGCCGGAGGAGTCCAAGTACGTCATCGACGCGGCGCTCGCGCGGGGCTACCACTGCCTCATCGTGCACGCGCCCGGCCAGGGCATGGCCATCCGCGAGCAGGGGCTGCCCTTCCGTCACGATTGGGAGCAGGTCATCCGCCCGGTGGTGGACTTCGCCCTGTGCATCGCGGGCGTGGACTCGCGGCGCATCGCGCTGCTGGGGTGGAGCATGGGCGGTGCGCTGGTGCCGCGCGCCGCCGCGTTCGAGCGGCGCATCAAGATCCTCATCCCCAATCCCGGCGTCCTCAACTGGGGTCAGTCCTCCTTCGAGCAGTTCAACATGTACTTCCCGGAGCTGATGCAGCTGCTGGACAGCAACCCCCAGGCCTTCGACGCGGCCATGGCCCAGCTGATGGAGCAGGTGTTCCTGTATCGCTGGTACATGAAGGACTCGATGACCAAGCACGGCGTCAGCACGCCGTCGGCCCTGCTCTTCGAGCTGCGCCGGTTCAACAACGAGCCCATCGTCCACCGCATCCGCTGCCGCACGCTGGTGATGGATGGCACCGCGGAGGCGTTCTCCCAGGGCCAGGCCCGGCTGCTCTTCGACGCGCTGGAGTGCCCGAAGGACTACATGCTCTTCACCACCCAGGACACGGGGCTCCTGCACTGCCAGGAGGGCGCGCAGGCCGTGGCCAACCACCGGATGTTCGACTGGCTGGACGAGTACCTCTGAGGCTCAGTCCAGCACCCCGCTGGACTCCTCGCCGAACAACACGAACTCCGCCTCTTCCCGCGTGGAGAACGCCCGGCCATGGCGCTTCAGGTAATGGGAGAGGCGGGTGGAGAGGCCATCACCCAGCAGCATGAAGTCCCGCACGAGCGCGCCGTCGCGAGGCATGCGCGTCCAGTGCTGAAGCTCACCGGCCACCAGCGCATAGGTGCCTCCGAGCCGCGCTTCATGTTCGAGGATGCGCTTCACCGCCGCGGCCTCGCGCTGCCAGGCCTGGGTCTTCCGGGCCTGGCGCCGCGTCATCGCAGGCCGCTACCCAGTACGGCGCGGAAGACGGCCTCCACCTCCTGCGCGTCCACGCCCAGCTCCCGGGCCCACGCCCGGCGCACGGCGAGCAGCGTCTCCGTGCGAGCGGGCTCGTTCCCGGCCTCCTGGGCACGGCGCTGACGGCGGGCCAGTTCCTCGCGGCGGGCGAGCAGTTCCACCAGTTCGCGGTCGAGCGCATCGATGTGCTCACGCGGCTCGCGGGGCGCAGGCGCCTCGGGTTCCAGGCCGGGCACGGCGACGCCCGCCGCCTCGGATGCCTGCGTCACCGTGGGGGCCGCCTCCAGGTCGCGGTGGATGTCCTGGAGCGCCGCGAGCAGTTGGCCTCGCGCCTGCGTGGCGAAGGGGTTCTCCTGCTGGATGGCGTTGAAGAGATGGCCCGCGTCCGCGCGTACGGTCTCGATGGTGCGCGACAGCGCCTTGAAGCTGGCCGGCGCGAAGGGCACGTCCGCCGCCGCGCCGGAGTCCACCATCCCCTTGGCCACGAAGAAGGTGAGCGCATGCGTGCGCGCCATCACCTGGTCATGGCCCTCTGGCGACTGCTCAATCACCTCGCAGCCCAGCCCCTCGTAGAAGCGCCGGGCGCGCGGGGCTGCTTCCGGATGCAGTGGGTTGGGGCAGAGCACGACGCGCATGGGTCGCTCGGCCATGGCCAGGCTCAAGGGGCCAAAGAGGGGATGCGTGCCTACCCAGGGCACCTGTTCGCCCAGCACCTCTGTCAGCGCCTCCACGGGCTTCACCTTCACGCTGCCCACGTCCAGCACCAGGTGCTCCGGCTTCAGGTGGGGCCGCAGGGAGCGCAGCACGTCCCGCATCTGGGGCACCGGCACCGCCACCACCACCAGCTCCGCCCCTTCCAGCAGCTCGTGTACCGAGTGCGCGCGGAGCGGCTCCGGGATGTCCGCCACCGGGTCCAGGGCGCGGTGCTCCACGCCCACCGCCTCCAGCAGCGTTCCCAGCGCGCGTCCAAAACGTCCGTATCCCACGAGTGCGACATGCGACATGCGCCGGAGTCTACGCGGGCACGCGACCGATAAACGACCGCCGGGTCCCTCGTGAAGAGGAACCCGGCGGGGGACGACTTGCCAGGATGGACGGCCTGGGACTACCGGGCGCGGGACATCTCCACCGTGAGGCAGGACTCGGTCTTCTCCGGGAGGACGAAGAAGGGCTGCTGGCGGCTCAGGCCCTGGGCCGTGCCAAGCCAGCCGTCGCCAATCTGCCCGGCGCCGTCGTACACCAGCGCCAGCCAGTCATGCTGCGCCGCCGGGATGAGGTCCGTGGTGTCGGCGTCGCGGTTGAGGCTGTACGCGTAGGACGCGGTCTGGATGACGCCGTCGCCGTTGAAGTCCAGGTTCGCGCTCGCGGTGCCGGCGCGCTGCACGCCGTTGATGCGCACGCCGATGTGGGCCAGGTCCGCCTCCGTGGTGGGCGCGACGGGAGCGAACGCGGAGACCTCGTTGACGGACGCCTCGCTGATGGCGGCGACGCGCACGCGCGAGTAGTCCAGCACGTTGTCCACGCCGTCCATGCGCAGGCCGAACATCTGGTACTCGTAGTTCATCTGGCTCAGGTAGTTGGCCTTGTAGTTGCTGTCGTCGTTGCCGCCGTGACGCAGGCCGATGTTGTGCCCCAGTTCGTGCATGAGGGTGCCGGCCTGCTGCAGCTCCGTGCCGCCCGCCACGGGCCAGCCGCCCAGCGTCACCACGAAGTCATGCGCGGGGATGCCGCGGGAGATGCCGCTGGAGGTGCCGCCGTTGTACGTGTTCGCGAACAGGGCGTAGTGGAAGAAGGGCGCGCGGCGCGACTTGAAGTACTTGGCCTTGATGACGTCGAAGTCCGTCCACACGGGGGTCAGGTCCGTGTCCGCGTCCGCGGCGGCGATCTGCGAGTCCAGCACCAGGTGCAGCGCGATGCCCGTGGTGCCGTTGGGGTTGGACACCGGCGCGTTGGCGAAGGACGTCGTCACGCGGTCCAGCGCCGCCTGCGTGGGCTTGCGGTCCGCGTAGTAGTCCACCTCCACGAACACGTCCTTCTTGCGCGGATCCGCGCCCCAGTAGCGCAGGTCCACGCCGCCGTAGCCGTACAGCTCCGCGAAGTCGCTGATGCGGTCCCCGTCCGTGTCGGAGCTGTTGGGGTTGGTGCCGTAGCGGGCCTCGGCCGCGTCGCAGACGCCGTCGCCGTCGGAGTCCACGGCGTTGAGCGCGCACAGGTACACGGGCTGCACGGCGGAGACCTCATACTCGGCCCCGTCATACGTCATCGTCGAGTACTTGGGCCGGTGGTAGACGGTGACGGAGCGGAAGCCCGCGCGGCTGTAGACGAGCCGCACCGCCTCCTCACCGGACGCCGCGGTGATCAGCTGGACGTTGTTCTCGCCGTTGCGGTTGCCATACGCGTCGAAGACGTAGAGGCCGGACGAGTCCGTGGACTGGGTCGCGAGCCCGGTACCGCAGCCGGTGCCGCTGCAGGTGCCGGAGGCGACGATGACCGTCACGCCTTCCACGGCACTGCCCGACGCGGAGTCGTAGATGTAACCGTAGACACACCCATTCAAGCCGACGAGACCCATGGAGGCCGTCAGCAGGCTTTTGTAGAACGTGGACATACTTCCCCCTCGGAGGAACCAGGGGTTGGCTTCTGTCGCCAACCGCCACATGTACGGCGCCCGCGGCGGATATTCTTTCGGGGATTTATTTCCGGCCCTGGAACACGGGGAAGGCCGTCGGGTTGACAGCGGGGGCTGTCTGTCTTACTCCTATCTCGTCATGAGGCCCGTCACTCTCCATGCCCTGCCTGTCCTGAGCGCCTTCGCGCCGGCGGCGGACGTGCGCCTCGCCCCCCGTCACGAGGTCCTGCTCGATATTTGAGCAGGCGGACCGGAGTCCTCCGGTGCGCGCGTGGCTGGTTGCCCGCGCACCGTGAGCTCCGTCTCCGCCCGTCCCCTCCCTGGGGGTGCCTTCGTGTGTCCTCGCGCGTTCCCGTGGCGGCCTGACGTGCCGTTCCGGCCACTCGTGCGCGTGCGCGCCTGAAGACAGCCACCGGTCCCTTCCACGCATCCAACCGGCAGCTCAATCCAATACACACCCGCGGGCCTCGCTGCCCGGACGGGAACGGGAGTCTTCCATGTCTCGCACCACGCGCATCGATCGGTATCGCAACATCGGCATCATGGCCCACATCGACGCGGGCAAGACGACGCTCACCGAGCGCGTCCTCTTCTTCACCGGCCGCATCCACTCCACGGGAGAGGTGCACACGGGCTCCACGGAGATGGACTGGATGGAGCAGGAGAAGAAGCGCGGCATCACCATCACCTCCGCGGCGACGACGGCCTTCTGGCAGCCCCGGCACGGGCGGGAGGCGGGCGTGCCCCACCGCATCAACATCCTGGACACGCCGGGCCACGTGGACTTCACCATCGAGGTGGAGCGCTCGCTGCGCGTGCTGGACGGCGCGGTGGCGGTGTTCGACGCCAGCCAGGGCGTGGAGCCGCAGTCGGAGACGGTGTGGCGTCAGGCGGACCGCTACGGCGTGCCGCGCATCGCGTTCATCAACAAGATGGACAAGGTGGGCGCGGACTTCGCCCTGAGCGTGCAGTCCATGGTGGACCGGCTGGGCGTGCGCCCGGTGGCCGTGCAGTGGCCCGTGGGCGACGGCGCGGACTTCCAGGGACTCGTGGACCTGGTGCGCATGCGGTTGGTGCGCTTCCAGGGCGACGACGGCGGCTTTGACGACGACGCGCCTGTGCCTCCAGAGCTGGTGGAGGCGGTGCTGCCGTACCGCATGCGCCTCATTGAAGTGTGCGCGGACCTGGACGCGGGCGTGATGGAGAAGTTCGTGGACGGGCGGGTGGAGGACATCACCGCGGAGGAACTGGAGCGCGCGCTGCGCTCGGGCACCCTCGCGCGGACGCTGGTGCCGGTGCTGTGCGGGTCGGCCTTCAAGAAGAAGGGAGTGCAGATGCTCTTGGATGCGGTCGTCAGCTATCTGCCGTCACCCGCGGACGTGGCCGCCGTGGACGGCTTTGCGCCCGTCACCGGCGAGCGCGTCAGCCGTCCCGTGTCGGACTCGGGTCCGCCCACCGCGCTGGCGTTCAAGTTGATGAGCGACAAGGCCGTGGGAGGCATCGTGTTCCTGCGGGTGTACTCGGGCACGCTGCGCGCGGGCACCGTGCTGCTCAACCCCGTCACCGGACGGAAGGAGCGGGTGGGGCGCCTGATGTTCATGCACGCCAACCGCCGCGAGGAGGTGGCGGAGGTGCACGCGGGCGACCTGTGCGCGGCGCTGGGGCTCAAGGGCGTACGCACGGGCGACACGCTGTGCGACCCGGAGGCACCGGTGGTGCTGGAGGCGTTGAACGTGATGGAGCCCGTGGTGCAGCTCGCCGTGGAGGCGCGCTCTCCCGCGGAGCTGCCGAAGTTGGAAGAGGGCCTGCAACGGCTGGCGGCGGAGGACCCGTCGCTGCGCCTGGGCGTGGATCCGGAGAGCGGCCAGGTGCTGCTGTCCGGCATGGGTGAGCTGCACCTGGAGGTGGTCGTGGACCGGTTGAGGACGGAGTTCGGCGTGGAGGCGCGCGTGGGACAGCCGAAGGTGGCGTACCGCGACACGCTCCGGAGCGCGGTGCGCCAGGAGTACCGCCACGTCCGCCAGTCCGGCGGGCCCGGACAGTACGCACGCGTGGTGCTGGACGTGGGGCCGGCGCCGCGAGGGGCGGGGCTCGTCTTCGTGGACGCCACGAAGGGTGGCTCCATCCCCCGCGAGCTGGTGCCCGCCATTGAAAAGGGCGTGGCTGGCGCCATGGCGAAGGGCATGCGGGAGGGCGTGCCGCTGGTGGACGTGGAGGTACGGCTGGTGGATGGGGACACGCACGTGAAGGACTCCACGCCGCAGGCCTTCATGGTGGCGGGCTCGCTGGCGCTCCAGGAGGCCGCACGGCGCGTGGGCGTGCAGGGGCTGGAGCCGGTGATGGAGGTGGAGGTGGTGACGCCGGAGGAGTTCCTGGGCGACGTGCTGGGCGACCTGGCGTCGCGGCGGGGACGGGTGTTGGGGATGGAGGCGAAGGGGACGGCGCGGTGCGTGTCCGCGCGCGTGCCCATGGCGCGCCTGTTCGGCTACGTGACGGCGCTGCGTGGCCGCACGCAGGGGCGGGCCCAGGCGAGCATGCGCCTGGGGACGTACGAGCCGGTGCCGGAGTCGGCCGCTGGCCTGGCAGCCGAGGCGCGGGCGTGAGGTGACGGCCCCGGGCTTCCCTGATGAGGGGAGGCCCGGGGCCGTGCTGTCTTCGCGGGAAATCGAACCCCCTGTCGATTTCCGGGGCGCCCATTCGACGTGCATTTGATTGAGTTCGCGCCGTGACGATGTCCAAGGCGCAGGCCGCGGTGCACGCGGTGTGGAGAATCGAGTCCGCCCGGCTCATTGCCGGGCTTGCGCGCATGGTGCGCGACGTGGGGCAGGCCGAGGAGCTGGCGCAGGACGCGCTGGTCGTGGCGCTGGAGAAATGGCCGGTGTCGGGCGTGCCGGAGAACCCGGGCGCGTGGCTCATGGCCACCGCGAAGCGCCGCGCCATCGACGAGATGCGCCGTCACAAGCTGCTCGCGCGTAAGCACGAGGAGCTGGGGCATGGGCTGGAGGAGGCGGAGGTGCCAGACCTGGACGCGGCCCTGGACGACGACGTCGGCGACGACCTGTTGCGCCTCATCTTCACGTCCTGCCATCCGGTGCTGTCCCCGGAGGCGCGGGTGGCGCTCACGCTGCGGCTGTTGGGCGGCCTGACGACGGATGAAATCGCCCGCGCGTTCCTGGTGCCGGAGCCCACGGTGGCCCAGCGCATCGTCCGGGCCAAGCGCACGCTGGCGGAGAAGGGCGTCCCCTTCGAGGTCCCTCATGGCGACGAGCTGGCTGCGCGGCTCGCGTCGGTGCTGGAGGTCGTCTACCTCATCTTCAACGAGGGCTATGCCGCGACCGCGGGCGATGGCTGGATGCGGCCGGAACTCTGCCAGGACGCGCTTCGCCTGGGCCGCATCCTCGCGGAGCTGGCGCCGGGCGAGCCGGAGGTGCACGGGCTGGTGGCGCTGATGGAGATTCAAGCGTCGCGGTCCCGGGCGCGGGTGGGGCCCTCGGGGGAACCCGTGCTGCTGCTGGAGCAGAACCGCGGGCAGTGGGATCAGCTCCTCATCCGCCGCGGGCTCGCGGCGCTGGAGCGCTCGGAGAAGGCCGGGCCGGCGGGGCCCTACACGGTGCAGGCCTCCATCGCCGCGTGCCACGCACGAGCGCGCACGCCGGAGGCGACGGACTGGCCGCGCATCGCGGCGCTCTACGCGGTGCTCGCGAGGCTCACGCCGTCACCGGTGGTGGAGTTGAACCGCTCTGTCGCCCTGTCGATGGCGTTCGGTCCCGCGGTGGGGTTGGAGCTGGTGGACCAGCTCGTGGCCGAGCCGTCGCTCAAGCACTACCACCTGCTGCCGAGCGTGCGCGGCGACCTGCTCCAGAAGCTGGGGCGTCTCAAGGAGGCCCGGGCGGAGTTTGAACGGGCCGCGTCGCTCACGCGCAACGCGAAGGAACAGGCGCTGCTGCGCGCGCGTGCCGCCGCCTGCTCGGGCGAGAAGCCGTCGTAGTCCCGCGCGCTAGGGGTTGTGGCAGTTGACGAGGTTGGTGATGCCGGAGCCCTTCACCCGGTAGTCGTAGTTGTGGTGGCCGGTGCCGTGGGCGGACTCGACTTCGGGCTGGGCCCTGAGCCAGGCCACGGTGGCGGCGATGTCGGCGCAGGGGGTGGGAATCTCCTGCGTGAAGCGCTGATCCAACGCCTGCCACCGGCGGCTGCCCTCTTCGTAGCCCTTGCTCCGAGCCTCCACGAACGCCGGCGTGACGATGGTCACCTCGCGCGTGTCCGAGCCCCGGGTGCTGCCGTCCGCGAAGCGAGCCTCCACGGACAGCCGCACGGTGCGCGCGGTGGACGTGTCCAGCGTCAGCTCCGTCGTCACCTCCGCCGCGCCCGAGGGTACGGGCACCGTGGCGAAGCGCTTCTTCACCTTGCCCCGTGCATCCACCTCCACGAACGTCACCGAGGCCATCGGGGGGACGACGCTGTCGAGCCCCGACGCCTCCACAGTCAGCGCGGCCTTCGTTCCCGTGGCGTATTCCTCCGGTGCGCCGCGAAGGCCGATCAACCGGAGGCCGCCCGAGTCTTCGTCCGGGAGCGTCTGCTCGCACTTCAGCGACAGCTTCACCGGGAGGGACTGCTGGAGTGCGGGCTCGTCCTTGCACGACAGCTCCGCGCGCAGCGTCACCGCCAGCGACGACTTCCCCGAGGCGCAGGCCCGGGTGACGTCGCGGATGGACCACAGCGGCAGGTCGAAGGTGAAGTCCTGCCCGGTGTACGCGGAGTCCGCGGCGGGCTGGAACGTCCGGGGCAATCCCTTGCTCGGGCCGCTCAGCACCACCTTCTCCAGCCGGTCGGGACACCGCGCGTCCAGGGTGAGCTCCGGGTGGATCCACAGCCCGGTGAAGCCGCCTCCGTCAACGGACCGCAGCTGGCCGCCTTTCACCCAGGCCTCGCTCTGGTGGCGGAGCTCGAGGCCCGGCTTCTCACGAGGCATCCGGTGCAGCTCCCTCAGGCGCCGGGCCTCATGCAGTTGATGCTGGAGGAGCGACAGACGCGCCCGCTTCTCCGGGGGCAGGGGGAAGCCGGGGAACTCCTCGTCGGGGCGCGGATCATCGCGCTTGAGGCCGATGTAGCGTCCGTCCTCGCGCGTGTTCCCCACGAAGAGCAGCAGCGGTTCATCCCAGGTGGCGATGAGCGCGTCGTGCAGGTCCGTCTGGCCCAGCTTCTCGATGGGACCCCGCGCGAACGTCCGCTCCGGTGACTCGATGCGCAGGATGCGCGTGCCGGGCGTCAGCTTCGCCTGGTCGGCCGGCCTCCCTGGCTCCACCTGCGTGATGGTCACGGCCTTGCCGTCGGACTGGACGGTGAAACCGGAGGGATCCACCGTGACGGAGAACGGCGCCGCCGCGAGGAGCCACGTGGTGGCGAACAGGGACGTCGCTGCACTCAGGAGCAGGGGAGCGGCGGGCATCCGTGAAGCATACCCGCCCTCCCATGCGTCACGTGCTCAGGGCCGGGGCGACAGCTCCAGGTTGTCGAAGTTCGTGTCCCAGCCGTTGGACGTCGTCAGCGTGAAGACCGTGCAGGGCTGCGTCCAGGTGGGCACCACGTGCGTCACCTGGCCCGCCGTCAGCGGGAAGGTGAGGCTGGGCAGGTCGATGCAGCTCAGGGTGAGCGTGGCGCCCGTGTCCCACGTGAAGGCATCCAGGCCCAGGACGCGGCGCTGGCCGAAGATGGACAGGTTGGCCTGGGTGAGACCACCTCCGTTGAAGGAGATGCTCTTCGTGTCGAACCCGCCCCACGGCGACGCGATGTACCAGCGGTTGAGACCGAAGTGGATGGGGCCGTGCGGGCCGTTGAAGGTCTCATCCGCGCCGGGGAAGGAGTCGAAGGTGACGAGGTTCGTGGACGGGCCCACGGGGATGGCCAGCGCGTGCGTGTTGTTGCCCGGCACGAAGTCCGTCTCCGAAGAGGAGATGGTGGCCTGGCTGGTGAACGTCCCGGCGCTGAATGGGATGGCCTCCACGTGGACGGTGAAGCTCGCGCCCGGCGCCAGGATGGGGGCGCCACACTGCAGGTCACTGAAGAACCCGCAGTGCCCGCCGTTCACCGGCGGAGCGTTCGCCGAGTAGAAGAAGTAGTTCAAGCCCGCGGGGATCGGGACGTCGAGCACGACGTTGGTGGCGGTCGCCGGGCCATTGTTCGTCACGGTGATGTCGTAGAAGAGCACGTCACCGTTGGCGCCCGTGCCGTCAGAGAACGACTGCGTCACGGCCAGGTCCACCGTCGCGGGACCGCTGGGCTCCGAGGGGACGAACGTCACGTCCACCCAGAAGTTGGTGTTGAGCCACGCCTCCGTGGGGAACGCGCTGCCGTTGAGGTTGCGAACGCCGTTGCCGCTGGCTTCCACGGTAGAGGGCGCGTGCAGCGGGGGCATGTCCACGCCCGCGGTGCTGAAGTAGTACGGGGTGATGGCGTAGCGCCCGCCAGTGGCGAAGTACGACACGACGTAGGTCGTGTTCGCGGCCAGGCTCACGGGCGTGGAGAAGGCCAGCTCGCGCCAGCCGAAGCCCGTCTCCGCGGGCGTCGTCTCCGTGGTGGCCAGCAGGGTGCCGCTGGCGCTCCACAGGTGGCCCACGTGCGGGCCGGTGTCGGTGCTGCCCTTGTAGTAGCGGACCTTCGTCACCGTGCCCGCCACGTCGGTGCGGAACTTCACGCCGACCTCCGTGGGGGTGGCGTCGGCGTTCTCGAACTGCGGGTCGCCCGTCACGCTGTTCCACAGGCTGCAGGGGTTGCAGGCCATGTTCGGGAGCGTGGTGGCGTTGATGACCGTGGAGGACGCGCTGAGGTTGCCGGCGGCGTCACGGCCGCGCACGGCGTAGTTGTACCCGGTGGAGGGCGTCAGACCGGTGTCGCGGTAGCGCACGGTGGTGCCGGGCAGCTCCGCGATGAGCTCGTTGTTCCGGTACACCAGGTGCCAGCGGGCGTTGCCCTGCACCTCACCACTGCCGTCCACGGACGCGTACCAGGTCAGGTCGATGGCGGTGGACGAGCTGGGCAGCGCGGTGACGTTGGTGGGCGCGCGCGGCGCCGTGGTGTCATTGGCCTGGAAGGCCACGTCCACCCAGTAGTTGCTCGCGTTGAACGAGCTGGTGGGGAAGCCGCTGGTGCCGTAGCGATAGAGGCCGTTGTTGGACGCCTCGGCGTGCAGGGGTGGCGCATCCAGCGCGGACGCGAAGCCGTTGCTCGTCACGGCGTAGTGCCCCGCGGGCGCGTGATACGAGACAACGTAGTTCGTGTCGGCGGCGATGGTGACCGGCGAGGCGAAGCGCACCTCCTGCCAGCCGGAGGCCGTCTCGTTCTGGAAGGTGGCGGTGGCCATCAGTGAGCCGGACGCCGTCCACAGGCTGCCGGTGTGCGTGCCCGTGTTGCCCGCGCCCTTGTAGAAGCGCACGCCCATGATCCGTCCCGGAGCGTCGCTGCGGAAGCGAACACCCAGCTCCACCGCGCCGCTGTCGTCCGCGGCCGTCACGGCCGGAAGCGCGGTGGTACCCAGGAGCGACCGCTCACCGGCCAGCAGCGGCTGCGCGGCGGACGCGGCCTCCGGTGTCTCCTGGGTGGGCGGTTCCGCGGGAGCACAGCCCGCCTGAATCCATGTGAAACCCAGCACGAATGTCGTGACCCAGCGTGATGCATGTCGAAGCACGTCGGACTCCTGGTATGAGAAAACCGACGGTGGCTTCGCATGGTGTCAACATGAAATCCATGTATTCCATGGATGGTTGACATTTCTCGCGTGGCTGACGGCAAAAGGTCGGGGTCCCCGAGACAATTCCGCCAGGAATTGAAACAGCTCCATTTGTTCATGGGGTCGTACCAGCAACCACGTGTGGCCCTGTCCGGGGACCTCGCGCGAATCCAACCTCAGCCCGGCGGCACGCCAGGATTCGAGCGCCGTCCGCCAGAGGGGCGCGCTGCCATCCCGCTCTCCGATGAATGACAGGAGGGGCACCCTCGCGTGCGCGGAGCTCCGGGGCGGATTGTATTCATCGCCGCGAGACAAGCGGGGGGCGCCCGCAATCAGCACCAACGCGCGAAAGGCGTCAGGGCGCGCGGCCCACAGCTCGAGCGCCATCTGCGCGCCCGCGCTGAATCCCAGCAGCACGGGCCGTTCCGCATCCACGCCGGGGACGCGAGCCACCTCCGGCAGCGTGCCGAGCATCACCCGGTTCGCGTCCGCGCCGCTCCAGCCCTGCACGTGCTCACGGGGGAACGTCAGCAGCGCGTATCCCTGAGTGGCGAAGGCGTTGGCCAGGGGCTCCACCAGCGCCAGGCCATCCGTACCCGTCGGGTGCAGCCACACCACCAGCCGGTGCGGGTGTTCCGGGGTGGCCTTTTCGGAGACGAAGAGGCGATAGGGCAGGCCGTTCGCGGGAGCGCTCGTCCGCATCGGTGTAACGCCTGCCTCGGGCCCGCGAGGCAGGGGCGGCGCGGAGGCGCACGCGGTGGCCAGGGCCATGGTCAGCGCGGAGAGGCGAGCACGAGAGCCCAATGCCAGACACCTTCTGGGTTCAGTTCAGCAGGGCGTTGAGGGTGCTCGCCAGCACGAGGAGGAAGGGCGGGCCGAAGAGGAAGAGGAGGATCAGCCATGCGACGACCTTGCGCTTCCGGCCGCGCTGGACCTGGGCGCCCGTACCCTTGCGGTCCGCGCAGTCCTCACACACGCCGGTGGTGGCGCCATCGCAGCTCGCGCACAGGAAGGTGCCGCACCGCTCACAGGTCCGCGTGGCGCGCTGGCCGTGCACCGCGCAGTGCGCCTCCTCGGAATCGGGGTCCGGCGTCGCGGTGGGACCGGTCCCGCCGGGCTCCTCCTGCGGCACGCTCCGGAGCAATTCACGGGCGCGCTCCAGCTCCCCGGAGGGGATCAGCACCCGCAGCTCGATGAAGGCCCCGGCCACGCCCAGCATGGAGCGGTGCTGCTCGCCCTGGACGAGGCACGGGATGCCGTTCGCTTCGAGCAGCGCCCGCACGAGCGCGGCCTCGGACTCGTCGCCGCAGGTCGTGAGCAGTTGGAAGTCGCGATCGGGGATTCCCAAGAAGGGCTCCGGCGGGGCCCCTCGGGGGCCTGTAGGCATTGGATGCACACGAGTCTCGCGTAGGACGGAAGCCCCGGGCAAACGGACCGTTCCTCCTCTGGGCGGCACCGCGCCTTCACGCTCCGCGAAGGATCTTCCACTGCTGGACATCCGCCGGGGCGCGGGCTGGGCTCGGGGGGTTGTGGGGCTGGGGCGCGTGCCTAGCTTGGCCGCGTCCATGAAGAACGAAATGCACCCGACGGCGCGCCCGACGCGCGTGGCTCACGTGATGTATGGCCTGGAGATGGGCGGACTCGAACAGCTGGTGGTCCGGCTGTCCCAGCATGGCCGCGAGCGGGGCATCGACTCCGTGGTGCTGGCCCTGGGGCCGGACGGTCCGGTACGCGAGCTGCTCCAGCGCGCCAACGTCCCCACGGTCTGGTTGGGAGGCCTCGCCGGAATGACGCCCGCGGCCATCCGCCGGCTGGCCCAGGAGGTGGATGCCTTTGGCGCTGACGTGGTCCATGGCCACGACGTGGGGCCCTGGCTCAACGCCGTCGCCACCCGGACGCTGCGTCCGCGCACGCCCGTGATGGGCACCTTCCATCAGACGGTGGAGCCGCAGGGCAAGCTGCGCCCCGCGGCCATGGCCGCCGCCATGTTCACCCAGTCCCTGGTCGCATGCGGCAGCGAGGTGCGCGCCAGCCTGGAGCGCTGGAGCCCGAAGCTGCTCTCCAACGTGGTCACCATCGAGAACGGCGTGCCGCTGGAGGTGGCCACGGGCGAGGAGGCCCGCCGTGCCGCGCGTGAGCGCCTGGGCCTTCCCCAGGACGCCACGGTGGTGGGCTACCTGGGCCGCCTCTCCGAGGAGAAGGGCCCGGACTTGCTGGTGGACGCCTTCCTGCGCCACTTCGCGGACGCGAAGGACACGCACCTGGTGATGATTGGCCCCGGCCCGATGGAGGCCTCGCTGCGCGCTCGTGCCGCCGCGTCTCCGCTGTCAGGACGGGTGCACTTCACGGGCGCGCTGCTGGAGGCGAGCAAGCTCCTGCCCGCGTTCGACGTCTACGTGCAGCCGTCCCGCCGTGAGGGCCGCTCGCTGTCGCTGCTGGAGGCGATGGCGGTGGGGCTGCCCACGGTGTCGCACGCCATTCCGGCCATCCGCGAGGTGCACAGCGATGGTCAGACGGCGCTCCTGGTGAAATCCGAAGACGTGGATGCGCTCGGCGGCGCGGTGAAGCGTCTGGCCCACGATGCGGAGCTGCGCTCCCGACTGGGAGAGGCCGCGAAGCGCGAGGCGCAGCGCTACTCGCTGTCCACGATGGTGGATACGTACGCGAAGCTCTATCGGGGTGCCGCGGCTCGCGCCCAGGCGTGAGCGGGCACGGAGGACCACGCGTGCCGCACTCCACCATCCTCCATGTGCGCAGCACCTGCGGCCTGTATGGCGCGGAGCGGGCGCTGCTGTCGCTGGCCTCGTCCACGCCGTCGCCGTGGCGCGCGCAGGTGTGCAGCCTCGTTTCGCCCGGGCGGGTGGACGTGCTGTCGGGCGCGGCTCGGGAGCAGGGGCTGGACGCGCTGACGCTGGAGGTGCCCGGCCGCTTCAGTGCGATGGCCGTGGCGACGCTCGCATCGGAGGTGCGCAGGCGCGGCGTGGGGCTGCTGCACGCGCATGACTACAAGTCGCTCACGCTGGGAGCCGCCGCGAGCGCGCTCGCCGGAGTGCCGCTGGTGGCCACGTATCATGGGGACACCGGCGCCACGCCCGCGCTGATCGCCTATGAGGGCTTCGCGCGCGTGCTGGGCAACTGCACACGCGCGGTGGCGGCGGTGTCGCGCGAGCTGACCGCGCGCCTGCGCCGGTACGTGCACCGCTCGCCGGTGGTCTACATCCCCAACGCGCTGCCGCTCGCGGATGAATGCACGGAGGAGGAGCGGCTCCTGGCCCGTGAGGCACTGGGGCTCGCGCCGGAGGGTTCCGTCATCGCGCTGGTCGGACGCCTGTCGGTGGAGAAGGGGCCCCAGGTGCTGCTGGACGCGATGCACCGGCTGGCCCGGACGCCTGGCGCCACGGTGCCCACGCTGCTGCTGGTGGGTGATGGCCCGCTGCGCGAGTCGTTGGAAGCGCAGGCTGAAGGGCTGCCGGTGCGCTTCCTGGGATTCCGCTCGGAGGTTCGCAGCGTGTACGCGGCGGCGGACGCGGTCGTGATGCCGTCCCTGCGCGAAGGCATGCCGCTGGTCGCGCTGGAGGCGATGGCGCTGGGAAGGCCGCTGGTGGCTTCCGGAGTCGGGGAGTTGCCCCACGTGCTGGGCACGGGGCGCGGGCTCGTGGTGCCTCCGGGCGACGCGGGCACGCTGGCCTCGGCGCTCGCGGGATTGCTCACGGCGCCGGGCTGGCGCACGCGGATGGCGCAGGCGGCGCGTGAGTACGTCGTGGCCCACCACGCACCGGAGCGGATGGCGAATCGCTACATCGAATCCCTCTACCTGCCCGCCCTGATGGACCCACGCGAAGAGCAGGTCGCGGCCGGGTAGGGCAACCGAGGCATCACCGCCTCATTTCCCGGAAATCGCCGCGGCACCTCTCCTGTCCGAGACGGGCCAAGCCTGTCCGACAGTCGGACCGGCTTTTCACGGCTCGGGTGGGCGGAGGCCCCCGTCGGCTTCGGCCGCCCAAAAGCTGTAGGACAGTCGGACAGGTTTCCACGGTTCGGGTGGGCGGAGGCCCCCGCCAGCCGAGGCCTCCGAGAACGTGTCCGACTGTCGGACAGGTTTGTGCCGTGCTCTCCCGGCGGGAGAGCCCCTCGCGGAACCCATGTCCGCGGGCCTGGACGTGCGGTGGCGGCCCACCGCACCAGGCCGGAGACTCAGTTGGCTTCCGCTCCGGAGCGCTTCTCCCCTTCGCCGCTCACGGACACCGCGTTCAAGTAGAGCTCGCCCAGCCCGGCCCCGATGCCGTCCCATGCGAAGGACTCCGCCATGCGGCGGGCGTTCTGCGCGAGCCGGCTGCAGAGGTCCGGATCCTTGCGCAGCCGGCGCAGCGCGATGGCGAACTCCTCGGGGGACTCCGCCAGGAGGACATGCTGCCCCTCCACCACCGGCAACCCCTCTACCGCCAGGCGCGTGGCCACCACGGGCACGCCCGCCGCCGCGGCCTCCAGTACCTTCAGGCGCGTTCCACTGCCCGCTCGCAGCGGAATGGCCGTCGCCAACGCGCGCGCCAGGTACGGCGCCACCGACGGCACCGAGCCCGTCACCACCAGCCGCTCGTTCTCCAGGGCTCGCACGGACGCGGGCGGACTGCGGCCCACCACCATCAGCTTGCTGGTCGACAGGTCCGACGACACCAGCGGCCACACCTCGCGCGCCAGCAGCAGCACCGCGTCTTCATTGGGCCACCAGTCCATGGAGCCCACGAAGACCAGGTCGTCGCCCTTGCTCTCGCGGGGCTCGAAGTCCGGCAGCTTCACGCCGTTGGGCACCACCTGCACCCGCTTCGCTCCCATGGCGCGCAGCTGCTCCGCGTCCACGGACGAACACGCCAGCACGGTGTCCGCCTGCCTCACGCACTCGCGCTCCAGCCGCTCCACCCGCTTGAACTGCCATTTCAGGAATGGACGCATCGGCGGCGGGCTCAGCGGCGCCATCCGCGCGAGCAACTGGCTCTCCACGTTGTGCTCGTCGATGACCAGGTGCGCGGACGGATTGAGCTGCCGCGCCACCGGCAACAGCTGCGCCATGTGCAGGTGGTCGAAGTGGATGATGTCGAAGGGGCCTCGCTCCGCCAGCACCCGGCGCAAGGCGTCCTGCACGCCCTGGCGCGCGAAGCGGACGTAGGTGAGCGGCGTGCCCCGCAGGAAGGCCCTCGTGCTGTTCAACGTCTCCTCGGGGGCCACGCGCGGCAGATCCACCAGATGCAGCCTCGATGCCGGAATGCCCAGCTCTCCCAGCCAGCGCTTGAAGCCCTCTGCGTCGTTGCCCGCCCGGTGCACCGCGAACACGTCCAACGAGAAGCGCGAGGCAAGGGCGCGCACCAGTTCGAGCGTGCGCAGGGTGCCGCCCGTATCCGAAGGCAGCGGAACATAGGGAAGGATGGCGAGTACGCGTCGCACGGTGGGAATCCAGGCCTGCTTCAGGAGACGGGTGAAGCCCGGCCGCGTGCTCCTCACCGCGGCCACCGGCTTGGTAAGCACCCTCGTTCCATGGGCCCAGGCCCACGCGGCGCTTTCCCGTCAATGGACAACACATCGTCCATCCGCGGCGTAACGGGATGCTGCATCGCGTCTTCCGAGCAACAGCCGTATTCCCGGCGGTCTTGACCCGGCGGGTGGGCCCCTGCCCGTGAGGGGCCTCGAAAAGGCGCGCTGTTTCCGGCATGAGGACGCACGGCGAAACGACGGAGGATGCCATGGGCCTTGAGCAGACGCAGGGGGCCGCGGCGCGCGAGCGAATCGCGCGGGTGCGGCAGGTGATGCGGGAGCGTGGTGTGGCGGCGGTCTGGGTCCCGACGAGCGACCCGCACCTGTCCACCTACGTGCCGGCCCGCTGGAAGGGGCGGGAGTGGGCGTCTGGCTTCACCGGCTCGCTGGCCACGCTGGTGGTGACGGCGGACTACGCCGGCCTCTGGGTGGACAGCCGCTATTGGGATCAGTCGGACGCCCAGCTGAAGGGCAGCGGTATCGCGACGGTGCGGACGACGAACGCGCCCGGGCAGTCACACCTGGACTGGCTGGCCGCGAACGTGCCGCCGGGGCAGACGGTGGCGGTGGATGGGGCGGTGCTGGGCCTGGGTGTGGCGCGCTCGGCGGCCTCGCAGTTGTCCGCGGCGGGGTTGGTGCTGCGCACGGACCTGGACGTGGTGGCGGAGGCGTGGACGGACCGGCCGCCCCTTCCCGCCGCGCCCGTGTTCGCGCACGCGCTGTCACCCGTGCCGCGGACCGACAAGCTGCGGGCCGTGCGCGCGGAGATGGGCGTGCTGGGCGCGACGCATCACTTCATCTCCACGCTGGATGACGTCGCGTGGCTGCTGAACCTGCGCGGCGCGGACGTGGATCACCTCCCGCTGTTCCTCGCGCACCTGCTGGTGGAGCTCGGTGGGGCCCGGCTCTTCATCGGGGAGGGGAAGGTGCCGGACGCGCTGCGCTCGGCGCTGGAGGCGGATGGCATCACCCTCCACCCGTATGGCGAAGCGGCCCGCGCGCTGGGGGCGTTGGCGGACGGGACGCGGCTCCTGGTGGATCCCCGGCGCATCACCCACGGCCTGCGGCAGGCGGTGCCCAAGGGCGTGACCGTGGTGGAGGGGCTCAACCCGTCCACCGTGGCCAAGTCGCGCAAGACGGACGCGGAGCTCTCGCACTTCCGCGACGCGATGGAGCAGGACGGCGCGGCGCTGTGCGCGTTCTTCGCCTGGTTCGAGTCCGCCCTGGGCCGCGAGCCCATCACCGAGCTGACCGTGGATGAGCGTCTCTCCGCGGAACGGGCGCGGCGCCCGGGCTTCGTCTCGCTCAGCTTCTCCACCATCGCCGCGTACAACGCGAACGCCGCCATGCCGCACTACCGGGCCACGGAGGCCTCGCACGCGACGGTGTGCCTGCCGGGGCAGAAGCCGCAGGGCCTGCTGCTCATCGACTCCGGCGGCCAGTACCTGTCCGGCACCACGGACATCACCCGCGTGGTCCCCGTGGGCGAGCCCACGCCCGAGCAGCGGCGCGACTTCACGCTGGTGCTGCGCGGAAACATCAACCTGTCCCGCGCCCGCTTCCCTCGGGGGACCCGCTCCCCGAACCTGGACGCGCTGGCGCGCGCGCCGCTGTGGGCGGAGGGGCTGGACTACGGCCACGGCACGGGCCATGGCGTAGGCTTCTTCCTCAATGTCCACGAGGGGCCGCACGGCTTCTCTCCGACGCTGCCCAATGACCTCACCACGGCGATGGAGCCGGGGATGATCACCTCCAACGAGCCCGGCCTCTACCGTCCGGGTCGCTGGGGCATCCGCATCGAGAACCTCATCGCCGCCGTGCCGGACCGCAAGACGGAGTTCGGTGACTTCCTGCGCTTCGAGACGCTGAGCCTCTGCCCCATCGACACGCGGCTGGTGGACCCGGCCCTGCTGTCCCGCGAGGAGGTGGATTGGCTCAATGCCTATCACTCCACCGTGCGCGAACGGCTTGAGCCCCACGTCGAAGGTGCGGCGCGCGACTGGCTGCTCAAGCGCACCCAGCCGCTCTGAACCGCACTGCTCGCGACCTGACGGAAAGGCAGACGCGTCACTGGACGCGTCGCACTGAAGGCGCGCAAGCTGGGCCGCGCGGGGGGCCGGCCCCGCATGTGATTGGAAGGACTTCGCATGCGACTGACCCGAGTGCTGTTCCCCCTGCTGGCGGTGCTCCCCCTCCTGGCCTGTGGAGACAGCAAAGGCAGCGTGGGGGAGCGCTGCGGTGAGGACGGCTGTGATTCCGGCCTCTCCTGCCGGAGGGACTTCCCCGGCACCTTCTGCGCGCAGGACTGCACCGCGGAAGGGGAGGGCGGAGGCTGTCCGTCCGGCACGCTGTGCACGCGCCAGTTCTTCGACACACTGATGTGCTCGCCCGTCTGTGACGCCGAGTCCGACTGCCGGGACAGCTACGCCTGCAACGGCGTCAGCAACACGAACCTCAAGGCCTGCCAGGTCAAGCTGTAGACGCGATAGTGGGCTTTACTGCTCTGGCTCTTGATGCCTGGAATCCAGAGAGTGCAGGCTCGCGGGCATGAACGCTTCTCCCCGCGGTCTGATGATGTGGATGTTGCTGACGGCTTCGCTCGGTGCCTGCGCGCCGGAGGAGGCCGTCGAGGACTTCCTGCCCGTGGCCCGGGTGGAGGCAGAGCTCCCGGCCGGCGGTTGGCGGGTGCTGATGCCGGGTGGGGGTGGGCCCATCCGGGGCATCACCCGCCGCGCGGATGGCGTGCTCATCGGCGGCGCCAGCTGGGGCCACGGCATCGACGTGTGGACGAGCACCAACGGGGGCGCGAGCTGGGCGCTGCATGGCTCCGTCGCCAACAACCCGAACGTGGAGTTCGGCGACGTCACGATGCGCGCCATCCCCGGCACGCGCACCCTCTTCTGTGCCTTCCGCGAGTACTCCGGCGGCCAGTGGCGCGTCACCATCACCCGCAGCGACAACGACGGTGACAGCTGGGTCTACGACAGCACCGTCGTGGGGCCGACGACGCGCTTCGTGGGCGCGCCCTTCCTCTTCCAGCGCGGCAACGGCGACCTGCAGGTCTATTACGATTCCGAGCTGCTCGCCGCGCAGGGCGGCTTCCCCGGCCACCAGTGGATCGCCATGCAGGGACGGCAGGGCACCACCGGCGCCTGGAACGCGTATGGCACCGTGACCGTGTCGCGCGACAAGCGGGCCGGCGCGCTCAGCCGCGAGGGCATGCCCACGGTGGTGCAGCTCGCCGGAGACCGCATCATGGCCGTCGTGGAGGGCGTGGAGGGCTTCCCCACGGGCGGCGCCCGCGCCAACGTCATCAATGCCGTGCAGTCCTGGGACGGCGGCCGCACCTGGGACGACTCGCTGCGCCGCACCGTGTATGCGTCGCGCATCGACCCGGGCTCCGGCCGCCGCTACAACGCCTACGTCCCCTATTCCATCCGCGTGGGCAACGGCCCCGTGGGCGTCGCGTTCTGCTCGGACGAGGACAAGGCCGGTCCGCCCGACCTCTCCAGCGCCCCGGTGGATCAACGCAGCTGCCACGTAGGCTTCGTGCTGACCACGACCAACTTCGAGACCTGGTCCGCTCCCAGCCCCATCTGGACGGGCACCTCCCGCAACTACACCCCGGGCCTCTTCGAGCGTGCGCCCAACGACGTCATCGCCATCATCGACGGACTGGGCACCCAGCGCGTCATGGTGCGCTAGCCGGCCCGGGCGGACAGTGTCCGCTGGCGGGGAATGGCCAGGAACCCCGGACATGGGCTGGATTGGGGCCCATGTCCAAGTCCCCGCCGTCGCGCCGCTGGATGCTGACCGCCTTCCTCGTCTGGCTCCCCGGGTTCGTGCATGTCTTCCCGTTCCTGGGCGTCTACATGCTGATGTTCAACAAGGCCTACGCCCTGGCGATGTTCGTCGGCTTCGCCCTCACCGGGCTCGCCCTGGGGCTCATCCAGGCGCTCACGCGCGGCCTCAGGGCGCTGTGGGTCACCCCGGCGTCCTTCGTCGTGGGGTGGACGCCGTTGCCGCTGCTCATGTCCATGGACGCCCCCTTCGGCGTCGTGTGGGTGCTGACCCTGTTCACCTCCGCCGGGTGCGTGGGCCTGGGCCAGTGGATGCTCCGCTCCGACGCTCCGGCCTGAATCGCCCTGGAGGGCATGACGCGGCCGGACAGGAGCGGGGGCTCCTCGGGGAAATTACATAGCGTCCGCTATGCCTCCCTGCGTCATGCGGGGCCCGCGCGATCCATGTAACCCGTCGAGCGACACTGGCGTATCGCCTGCATCGCTCCGGGATTCACGCGATTGCGGAGAGTCAGGCAACATTCGCCGCGAAATGTAGAGAATCCTGGGGACTTTTCTCGATTCTCGAAAACGTAGGAGCTCCGCCCATGACCACCCCCATTGATGGTTCCGCCGCCGCCGCTGCCCGTGCCGCCGCCGAAGCCGCCGCGCGCGCCGCCGCCGAGGCCGCTGCCCGCGCCGCCGCCGCCGCGAAGGCCGCCGCTGACGCCGCCGCGAAGGCCGCCGCCGAGCAGGCCGCGAAGCAGCAGACGCAGCAGCAGATGCAGCCGCAGACGAAGCAGCCCACGGTGAAGCTCTTCAATGACGGGTTCTCCTCGGGCGGCGCGCAGAACAACCGCGGCGGGGTGAACCGGCTGACGGGCGAGACGACCAACCCGTTCGCCACGCCGCTGGGCACCAGTGGCGGCCATGCGCGTCCCCTCACCGGCCCGGTGCCGGGCAATGCCAACGGCGCGGTCCCGGTGCGGGCCGACGTCAACGGCGCCGCTCCGGCGGGGGAGACGCAGCCGCCCCACGCGGAGGCGCTGCCGGACAAGCCGGAGGATTTGCCCAAGCTCTTCCCGGAGCTGAAGGACAAGAGCAAGGAGGACCTGAAGAAGGCCTACGACTCGCTCAACAAGCTGGGCACCGGCTCCTTCTCCGAGAAGGCCACCGCCCTGGGCGAGCTGGCCTCGCAGTTCCCGGAGACGGTCCCCAACGCCCTGGAGCGCATGGGCATCAAGGACGACAAGCTGGCGAAGCTGGCCACCAACTCGGACGCGCTCACCTCGCTGGGCAAGCTGACGGACCCCAAGGCGACCAAGACGGACAAGGCGCAGGCGGCCCTCACCCTGGCGAAGGCCGCTGGCGACATCTTCGCGCCGGAGGACCTGAAGGGCGTGCTGGACACCGCGCTCAAGGGCCTGCCCGCGGCGGAGAAGCTGGTGGGCGCCATTGGCAAGTGGACGGACCCCAACGCCTCCGCCACCGACAAGGCCACCGCCACGCTGGAGCTGGGCAAGGCGCTCAAGGACTTCGCCGGGGACAAGTTCCCCGCGCTCGCCAATGACCTGCGCAAGCTGGACGGGTCGCTGCGCGCCGCGGGCGCCGCCATCACCCTGGCGGACCCCAACGCGTCCACGCAGGACAAGGCGCTGGCCGCCGCGCAGCTCTTGGCGGAGGTGCCCGACCTCAAGAAGGACCTCAAGGCCTTCGCGGACGTCCTCAAGAACGCGGGCGTGAAGAACGCGACGGACGTGGCCCAGCAGGGCTCGCAGCTGGCCAACGTGAAGGTGAAGGGCCTGGATCCGCAGCTCGCGTCCAAGCTCACGCCGGATCAGCTGAAGAAGCTGGAGTCCGCCGCCACCAAGCTGGGCGGTCCGGAGTCGATGGAGGCCGCGCTCAAGGGCATCACCGACCCCAAGGCCCTGGACAACCTGGTGGGCCAGCTGGGCAAGGTGGACGCGGAGGCCGGCAAGAAGCTGGTGAGCGCCCTGGGCGGCATGGAGCACAAGGTCCTCAACGAGGTCCTGTCGGATCCGAAGACCACGGAGCAGTTCGCCAGGCTCGCGGGCAAGCTGGACGGCGACGCGGCGAAGATCGTGTCCAAGCTGGTGACGGACATGGACTCCGGCGCCGTGAAGGCGCTGCTCAAGCTCACGGACGGCCTGGGCGCGGACGCCCTCAACACCACCGTGAAGGGCCTGGGCCCGCTGCTGGACAAGGCGGGCAGCAAGCTCGTGGGCCAGGGCCTCAAGGTGATGGAGAAGGTGCTGGGCAAGATCGGCGTGGAGATCACCGCCGACGTGGCCGGCAAGGTCTTCAAGAACCTGGCGAAGGTCGTCCCGGTGGCGGGCGCGCTGCCCAACGCCATCGACGCGGTGAAGTACGAGAAGGAATCCCTGGAGCTGCACGGCAAGAACAACGACCTGGGCTACTTCGCGCACACCGCCGCGGCGCTGAACGTCGCGGACGGCGCCCTGGGCATCGCGCTGGACCTCACCGGCGTGGGCGTGGCCGTGGACGTGGGCGCCAGCGTGCTGCTGGGCGCCGCCGAGCTGGCGATGGACATTGGCTTCACCCAGGAGAAGGCCAAGTACGAGGCCGACCCCGAGGGCTACAAGGCCCCGGACTGGATGAAGGCCGTGAACCTGGCGGGCGCCGCCGCGCAGGGCCCCGCGGGCCTGGCGCACATGGCCGGGTACTACGGGGCGGAAGGCACCGCGCAGCTCATCCAGTGGGGCGTGGAGAAGGGCGCCAAGGGCGCCGTGAAGGCCGCCGAGTTCGTGGGCGTGTCCCAGGCGGAGCTGGCCGGCGAGGGCCTCAAGGGTGCCGCGAAGGTCATCCACAAGCTGGCGGACGTGGTGCGCAACCCGTCCAAGTACGGCGAGGCCGCGGCGAAGGCGGCCACCGAGGCCTTCAACACCGCCATCGAGAAGGGCGGCGAGCTGGCGAAGGAGGCCAAGGAGGTCCTCGACGGCGTCATCGACGGCGCGAAGAAGCTGGGTGAGAAGGGCCTGGAGACGCTCAAGTACATCGCCCAGAACCCGGGCGAGGCCGCGAAGAAGGCGCTCGACGGCATCAAGAGCGTGGTGGACTCCGGCCTGGACCTGGCCACGGACGCCGGCAAGGCGCTCTACAAGCAGGCCGTCTCCACGCTGAATGACCTGAAGGCCGGCTACGACAAGCTCACCGGCGCCGCGAAGGAGAAGGCCAAGGAGCTCATCGACGGGGCGACGACGCTCGTCTCCAACACGGTGAACAAGGCCAAGGAACTGGGCGAGAAGGGCCTGGAGCTGCTGGCCTGGACGGCGCAGAACCCGGGCGAGGCCGCGGCCAAGGCCAAGGAGGCCATTGGCGACGCCCTGGCCAAGGGCGGCGAGCTGGCCAAGAAGGCCTGGGAGTCCGTGAAGGACCTGGGCGCCGCGGGCGCCGAACTGGCGGAGGGCCTGGTGAAGGGCCTGGCCAACGCGGGCGAGAAGGCCGTGGAGACGCTCAAGTACATCGCGGAGAACCCCGGCGAGGCCCTCTCCAAGGCCGGCGAGTGGGTGGGCAGCACGCTGTCGAGCATGGCGCGCAAGGGCGGCGAGCTGGCCACCAAGGCTGCGGGGGCCATCAAGGACTTCGTCGACAACCGCGTGTCGTGGGCCAAGGACTTCGCCAAGGACCTGCTCAAGGACGGCGTGGAGTCCTTCAAGAACGTCGCCAAGGCCTGGAAGGACAACCTCACGGAGGGCGGCAAGGAGCTGCTCGTCGCCGTGGCGGACCTGGGCGACGCGGGCGTGGATGCGCT
Source organism: Corallococcus exiguus (assembly GCF_009909105.1). Classification (NCBI taxonomy): domain Bacteria; kingdom Pseudomonadati; phylum Myxococcota; class Myxococcia; order Myxococcales; family Myxococcaceae; genus Corallococcus; species Corallococcus exiguus. Next base: position 358,480 of record NZ_JAAAPK010000007.1, on the reverse strand, counting down.
CAAGGACCTGGCTGGCGCGGGCGGTCAGCTGGCGGAGGCCGCCATCGGCCACCTGGGCGACCTGGCGAAGGACGGCATCGACGCCGCCAAGGACGCGCTCGGAGTGCTCGCGGACCTGGGCGGAGAGATCGGCGACCTGGCCGGGGACGTGGCCGGCAAGGTGAAGGACTTCTTCGACGACCTCATCCCGGACGACATCCCCGGCATCCCGGGCATCTAACCCACCGCGTCACAGGCCTGTAGCGCCGCACGGGGTCTGTTCCTTCAGGGGAACAGGCCCCGTTCGCATTTGTGGTGTGTGATTGAAGTTTTACACCAATCACCTGGGGTCAACGGCTGTGAAGCAAGACGGACCCGGGGTGTCATCGTTGCCCGTTCGTGACAGGCCTCACAGCCCAGACAAGTTTGAGCGGAAAATTACGCACTGGTTAAACTGTGAGATCTTTATTTCCGGATCTCACGCAACTCACAGGGAGGGGTCTGGATAATCGGGGCAGGAATCACAGCCTCCACCGAGGAATCCCCGAATGAGCCTCTCCGCGACGACGTCCCAGCGCACGAACTCTGTCTTCTCGAATCGTTCCCAGGCTGTGACGACGAGCCCGGTTCGCAACAGCTCGAACCCCAACGCCATCCTGTCCCAGTACCAGCCCACGGGCGCCTCCGCGCGCACGGCGCGGCAGGACGGGCTGCAGCCGGGCGTGGCCGCGTCGACGAAGATGGCGCAGACGGACCTGGCGCGCCTGAAGCAGTACAAGGGCAACATCGAGGCGGCGGCGGCGAAGCACGGCCTGCCCCCCGCGCTGCTGGCGGCCATCGCGAGCCGTGAGTCGCGCGCGGGCGCGGCGTTGGATCGCACGGGCCACGGCGATGGCGGCAACGGCTTTGGCGTGATGCAGGTGGATCACCGCTACCACACGACCAAGGGTGGCCCCACCAGCGCGGAGCACATCGATCAGGCGGCGGGCATCCTCAAGGGCTACGTCAACGACATGAAGAAGGCGCACCCGGACTGGTCCGAGGCGCAGCAGCTTCGTGGCGCGGTGGCCGCGTACAACTCCGGCCCGGGCAACGTCCGCACCCTGGCGGGCATGGACGTGGGCACCACGGGCAATGACTACTCCAACGACGTGTGGGCGCGCGCGCAGGCGCTGGCGCCGCACTTCGGCGGTGCCGCGACGCCCGGCGCCACCAACACGAACGCCAACACCCCCACGCGTCCGTCGCAGACCGCCGACACCTTCGAGCCCGCGAACACCCCACAGCGGCCGGGGGCGAAGACGTGGACCCCCGCGCCCTCGATGGACCAGGTGAAGGTGCGTGGCAACAACCTGCGCGAGGGCATGCAGGGCCCGGCGGTGAAGCAGCTCCAGGAGATGCTGGGCGTCCCGGCGGACGGCAAGTTTGGCCCCGTCACCAAGAAGGCCGTGGAGGACTTCCAGCGGGCGAACGGCGTGAAGGCGGGCAGCAACGCGGGCCAGGTCGGCCCCGACACGCTCAAGGCGCTGCAGGGCAACCGCCCCGGCACCACGAACAACACCCAGGGCACGAACAACACCCAGGGCACGAACAACACCCAGGGCACGAACAACACCCAGGGGACGAACAACAACGGCGCGGTGCTGGGCAACGGCGTCCGCATCGACACCAACAACGCCACGCTGAAGAAGCTGGCCACGTCCCGCCTGAACAACGGCCAGACGGGCTACTGCGTGCGCACCACGCTGGACAACATGACCCGGCTGGGCATCCCGAACACGCCGGCGGCGACGGGCAACGACCCGAACAACCCCCGCGGCGGCATGGCGCAGATGCTGCGCAACGGCTGGGAGTCCATCCCGTTCCCGGGTGCCCAGCAGAAGGCCATCAAGAGCCCGTACGGCAACGCCACCGCGAACGTCGTGACCGCGGACCAGTACCGCAAGCTCGTCGCGGACGGGAAGGTGCCGGACGGCGCCATCATCTTCCAGTCGCGCCACGGCTGGGACTACAGCGGCGGCTCCAAGGGCAACGACATGGGCATCGTGCGCAACGGCGGCAAGACGACCCACAACTACCAGGACATGAACTCCATCATCTATTCGGACTGCAAGGAGGTCGTCATCCTGGTCCCGAAGGGCGCCATCCAGCGCGACTGATGTGAGTCGAGTCGGGTAGGTCGAGGAGGGGGCTGGAGCTGAAAAGCTTCAGGCCCCCTCTTTCGTCAGCAGCTCCGCGCCCAGCTTCCTGGCCGCGTCCAGGAACTCGTCCCCCAGCTTCGTGCCGCGCACGGCGCGCGCCAGTGACAGCGCGCCGTACATGAGCGCGATGGCGGTCAGCGCCTTCTCCCGGCGCCGCGCCCCGGCGGGCAGCAGCTCCGCGTACGACTGGACGAACTCCTGCAGCTCCGCCTCCAGCGCGCCCCGGTAGGGCTCCCCCGCGCGCGACACCTCCGAGGTGATGCTGGGCAGCGGGCAGGTGGGCGTGACGCCGTCGCGGTGCTTGCGCGACAGGTAGCGCACCAACACCTTGAGCGCGGGCGCTTCCGGCGCGTCCTCCTTCGCCTTGCGCAGGAGCGCGTTCCACGTCGTGCGAGCGGTCGCCCGGAGGGTCTCCGTGAAGAGGTGCTCTTTCGAGTCGAAGTGACCGTAGAAGCCGCCCACGGTGAGCCCCGCCCCCTTCATCACGTCCATGATGGAGCTGGCCTGGATGCCTCGCTCCAGCAGCAGCGTGGCGGCGGACGCGAGGATGGCGTCATGCGACTTCTGCTTCTGCTCCGTCTTCTGCGTCATGATGGATGACGGCAGTAATCTTGCCGCCATCCACCGTCAAGATGGCGCTCCCTCGCGCGCCTGCTACTTCTTCTTGCGCGAGCCGTCCTCGTAGAAGGCCTCGTCCTCCACGAGCCCGCCGTCGGGGTTCCAGCGCTTGCGCTCGGTGACGCGGTCCTTCGTCCACTGCGAGTCCTCGATGAGGGTGCCGTTCTCCGCCCACACCTGGCGGCGGCCTTCCGCCTTGCCCTTCACATAGTGCTCGCGGCGCTCCGTGCCGCCGTCCGGGAGGAAGCTCTCCGTCACGCCGTCGGGGTCGAAGCCATTGTGCCATTCACCCTTGACCAGATTCCGCCGCTCGCGCAGCGAGCCGTCGTCCTCGAAGTAGGACTCCACCGCGCGGTCTCCGGTCACGACGAGCTCATGCTTGCGCTCGCCGTTCTGGAAGTACTCCACGCGCTTCACCTGCTGGCGGCTCTTCCAGGTGACAACCTGCTTCTTGCCGCCGTCCTTGAAGAACTCCGTCTCGTCGCCCTCCCGCTCGCCCTTGGCCCAGGTCGTGGAGGTGAGGGCCTTCCCGTCGGCGTACCGCGTACTCACGCCGTCGAGCACGCCCGAGGAGTACGCGTTGGTCGCGGTGCGCTGCCCGTCCTTGTCGAAGATCTCCGTCACGCCTTCGCGTCGTCCATTCTTCATCTGGATGACGGAGCGCTTCTGTCCGTTCGGATGGAAGAACACGAGCGGGGAGGGCCCCTTCCAGACGCAGTCCTTCAGGCCCGCCTCCCATGAGGACTGGAGGCCGCAGCCCGCCTTGGTGAGCCGCCCGGTCTCGTCATAGTCCTCGTAGGTGCTCTTCGCGTCCTCCGGCTGCCGGTCCATGCGCCGGGACACCTTGCCGTTGGGGTGGTAGCGCACCTCCTCGCCTCGCTGGTTGTCGTCCGCGTACTGCGCGGTCTCCACCAGCCGGCCGTCCTCGTAGCGCTTGAAGCCGCCCTGGCGCTTGTCGGCCTTGTACTCCTGCTCCACGGCGCGGCCGTCGGACCAGCGGCGGACCTCCCAGCCGTCCTTCTTGCCGTTCTTGAACGCGACGGTGTGCGTCTCCTTCTTCGTGTCCTCGTCCACGCAGCGCACGGTGCCGGTGAGGTTCTTGGTGGTGTTGCCGTTGTCCAGGTTGATGGGCTTGCCCTGGAACGAGCAGTGCTCGATGGCCCACGCGGGCGCGGAGAACAGGGGCACGGACAGCACGAGAAGACGCATCACGGACGGCGCGCGCATGGGTGACTCACGAAAGAGGAAGGTGGATGCACCGTAGCCGCGAAGCGCCGGGTCCTGGAACGGCTTCCGGGCCCACACCCGCCATGGACATGGCGAGGGGGCCCGGAGGGAGGCTGCGCGGCGAAGAGGTTTTTCAGCGCGAGGCGACGGCCTGCGTCTCCGGCTTCGGCTCCAGGGTGGCCTTGGCGGCGTCGATGGCGGCCTGGATGTCCAGCTTGCCGCCGGTGATGACCTTGCCCTTGAGGTCCGGGTCCTGCTCCACCGTCTTGAGGATGAGGTCGCGCACCTGCACGGCCGTCAGGTCCGGGTTCTCCGCGAACATGCGCGCGGCGGTGGCGGCCACGGTGGGGGTGGCCATGGAGGTGCCGCTCATCTCCTCCCAGTCGTTGCCGGGCACGGTGCTGAGCACGTCCTCGCCCACGGCGGCCAGGTCCACCACCTTGTCGCCGTGCGACGAGAAGCGGGCCAGCTTGTCGTTGTTGCGGTCCATGGACGCCACGGTGAGGACGTTGGGCAGGTCCACGTTGGCCGGCATGTCCGGCACGTTGTTCATGTTGCTGCCGTTGCCGTTGGCCGTGGCCGCGAGCAGCAGGATGTCCGCGTCCGCCAGCTTCTGGATGGCGGCCTCCCAGCGCTTCTGGGACGCGGCGTCGCGGTAGGAGTCACCGAAGCTCGCGTTCGCGGCGCGGATGTTCACGCCGTGCTCGGTCTTCATCTTCACCAGGTAGTCCACCGAGCGCTCGAAGTTGGTGAGCAGGTCCGCGCCGTCGTACAGGCCGCCCACGCTGAGAATCTTCGCCTTGCCCGCGGCGATGCCGGTGTTGCCCTCGCCGTTGTCCTCGGCGGCGATGATGCCCGCCACGTGCGTGCCGTGGTCCGTGCCCTCGCCCTTGAACGGGTCGCCCTTGCCGGTGCCCACATTGAAGCCGTGGATGTCGTCCGCGATGCCGTTGCCGTCGTTGTCGATGCCGTCCCCGTCGATTTCACCGGGGTTCGTCCACATCGCGTCGTCCAGGTCGGTGTGCTTGTAGTCCACGCCACCGTCGATGACCGCGATGACCGGCTCGCCCGTGAGCTTGGGCTTGGGCTGAGACGGATCCACCGGCTTCGTGTCGGCGATCTTGTTCGCGCCCGGCTTCACCGCGACGTTGCCGCCACCGAAGGCGAAGGCCGACGCCGGCACGCTGGCGCCCGGGGTCGAGGGACGGCCCGTCGGGCGGTCCACGAAGTTGGAGGGACGCGCACCCTGGGAGTCGAAGCCGTCACGCACCGTCAGGGGCTTCGCCTTGGGCGCCTGGGCGCGCGAGGTGGCCGTGTTGGTGGTGGGGGCGATGGAGGCGGGCGACTTGCGGTTGATTTCCATGGTGTTCCTCCGAGGGGGGATGAGGAGCGGCCTACTGACTCCTACATTGTCGCATGGCGCCATTTTAAGTTTCGTCCCCAATGGTTTTTCGGCGGGGCGAGGGCGTTAGGACAGGTCCACTTCCAAGGAGGACGCATGAGCCAGGAACAGTGGACCGAGGTCGACCGCTACATCACCGACCACATGGTGGCGCCGGACGCCGCGCTGGACGCGGCACTGGAGGCGAGCGCGAAGGCGGGGCTGCCCGCCATCAACGTGGCGCCGAACCAGGGCAAGTTGCTGATGCTCCTGGCCCGGATGCACGGGGCGAAGCGCATCCTGGAGGTGGGCACGCTGGGCGGCTACAGCACGCTGTGGCTGGCGCGGGCGCTGCCTCCAGAAGGCCGCATCATCACGCTGGAGGCGGTGCCCAAGCACGCGGAGGTGGCCCGGGAGAACATCGCCCGCGCGGGCCTGTCCGACGTGGTGGAGGTGCGGCTGGGCAACGCGGTGGACACGCTCGCCCAGTTGGAGAAGGAGGGCCAGGCGCCGTTCGATCTGACCTTCATCGACGCGGACAAGGTGCGCACGGCGGAGTACTTCGCGTGGGCGCTCAAGCTGTCGCGCAAGGGCAGCGTCATCCTCACGGACAACGTCGTGCGCAAGGGTGGCGTCGTGGACGCGGACAGCACGGACGCGAACATCCAGGGCATGCGCCGCTTCTACGAGGCCGTGGCCGCGGAAGCCCGGGTGAGCGCCACCGCCGTGCAGACGGTGGGCAGCAAGGGCTACGACGGCTTCTCTCTCGCGCTCGTCACGGGGTAGCTCCGAACATGGGCCCTTCACAGAGGGCCTTCACCGTGCGCCGCAGCCAGACATGAGCGGGGTCGCGGTCGAAGCGCGGATGCCACGCCTGCGCCACGGTGACGCGGGGCAGGGGCAGCGGCACGGGGCGCGCCTTGACGGGCATCAGCCGGGCCGCCGCGCGCGCGAAGGCGCCGTTCACCGTCGTGACGGCGTCCGTCCCCGCGACGAGCGCCGCCGCGGCGAGCATGTTGGGCACCACCGCCGTCACCCGGCGCGAATGGCCATGCTGCTCCAGCACGTCGTCCAGCGGCGTGCGCAGCTTCCCCCGCCGCGAGACGCCGACGTGCTCGGCGCGCGCGAAGCGCTCCAGCGTCAGCCGTCCCCGGGCGAGCGGCGACGCACGGCCCACGAGGCACATGAAGGACTCCTCGCCCAGCCGCTGCACGCGGATCTCCGGCCCCAGCGCGCCCTGCACGCCGATGTCCAGGTCCACCTCGCCGTCGCGCAGGGACTCCACGTCCTCCAGCCCCTCCGCCACGAAGCGCAGCGTCAGGCCGGGAGCCTCGGCGCGGGCCCTTTGGTGGAGCGTGGTTCCGAGGAGCGGGATGACGCCGTCGTTCACCCGCAGCGTCAGCGTGCGCGTCAGTTGCTCCGGCGCGGTGGGCGTGCCGGGCGCGAGCAGCGCGGTGGCGTCCCGCACCACGGCGCGCACCTTCTCCTGGAGCGCCAGGGCCCGGGGCGTGGGAACCAGGCCGCGCCCCGCGCGCACCAGCACCGGGTCGCCCAATGCAGTCCGGATGCGGGTGAGCGTGCGGCTCATGGCCGGCGCGCTCAAACCCAGCCGGTCCGCGGCGCGCGCCACGCTGCCCTCGCGAAGGAGGGCGTCGAGCGCCACGAGCAGGTTCAGGTCCAGGTCCGCCATCGGGCCATCCTAGCCTCGGGCCGCCTCCAAGCCTCGGGCCGTCAGGCAGCGCGCACGGCGAAGAGGCAGTCGTCGTCCTCCCAGGGCAGGGGGATGGTGACGTAGCCGTGCTCCGGCCGCGACAGGTGCGCCGCGAACTCCGGGCTCATCTTCACGTTGTCCGCGACCAGGATGGCGCCGGGCCCGAGCTTCGGCTCCAGGAGCCGCAGGAGCGGCAGGTAGAGCGGCTTCGCGCCGTCGAGGAGCACCAGGTCCACGCCGTCCGGCACGTCCGTGCGCAGTGTCTCCAGCGCGTCGCCCACGCGGAACTCCACCAGGTCCACGAGCCCCGCCTTCGTGAGGTTCTCCGTCGCCCGGCGGACCTTGGAGGCTTCGTACTCCGTGGTGATGAGCTTGCCGCCGCCGTTGTCACGCAGCGCCGCCGCCAGGTGCACCGTGGAGATGCCGAAGGACGTGCCGAACTCCACCACCGTGCGAGCGCGGCGCGCGCGGGCGAGCGCGTAGAGCAGGCGGCCCAGTTCCTGGGACACGGGCAGGTAGGCCTCCGCGACGCTCGCGTAGAAGGCGCGCGGGTCGCGGTCCAGCCGGGCCCTGCGTTCGTCCGCGGGAAGGGCGCTGAAGGGCGCGAGCACGGCGGCGTCCGTCTTCCGCGCGTCCGCGAAGAGGTGCGTGAGCAGCGAGGCGACAGGGGGCGAATGAAGGGTCGTGGTCATGCCCTCACCGTGCGCCCGCGCTGCTTCCAGCACCAGTGCACCGGACGCACGGCCTTCGTGCGCCCGGTGCAGGTGGGAAGCGGACTACCAGACCTTCACGCGCTGCTCCGGCGTCAGGTAGAGACCCTGGCCCGGCTTCACGTCGAACGCGGGGTACCACGCGTCCAGGTTGCGCACGGTGGCCGCGCGGAACATGCCGGGCGAGTGGCCATCCGTCACGAGCAGCCGGCGCAGCAGCGGCTCACGGAACTTGTTGCGCCACACCTGCGCGAAGCCCAGGAAGAAGCGCTGCTCGCCCGTGAAGCCGTCCAGCGTGGGCGCGGGCTTGCCCTCCAGGGACATCACGTAGGCGTCATGGGCGATGGAGACGCCCGCCACGTCGGCGATGTTCTCGCCCAGCGTCAGCTCGCCGTTCACGTTCATGTCCGGCAGGGGCTTGTACGCGTTGTACTGCGCGGCCAGCGCCTTGCCCGCGGCCTTGAACTGCTCCAGGTCCTTGGGCGTCCACCAGTTGGCCAGCTTGCCCTTCGCGTCGAACTGCGCGCCCACGTCGTCGAAGCTGTGGACGATTTCGTGGCCGATGACGGAGCCGATGCCGCCGTAGTTCACGGCCGGGTCCGCGTTCGGGTCGAAGAACGGAGGCTGGAGGATGGCGGCCGGGAAGATGATGGAGTTCTGCTGCGGCGAGTTGAGCGCGTTGACCTCCTGGGGCGTCATGAACCACTCCATGCGGTTCACGGGCTTGCCCAGCTTGGCCAGGTTGCGCTGGTGCTCGAAGAGCTCCGCGCGCTCCGCGTTGCCGAAGGCATCTCCCTTCACGATCTCCAGGCCGGAGTAGTCACGCCAGGTGTCCGGGTGGCCAATGCCCACCTGCACCGTGCCCAGCTTCTCCTTGGCGCGGGCCTTGGTCTCCGGCGACATCCACTCGAGCGCGTCGATGTGACGGCCGAGCGCGGCCAGGATGTTGCGCACCATCAGGTCCGCCTCTGCCTTGGCGGCGGGCGGGAAGTGCTTCGCCACGTAGCGCTTTCCCACCGCTTCACCCATGGCGAAGTTGGAGAAGTTCACGCCGCGCTTCCAGCGGTCGCTCAGCTGCTGCGCGCCGGAGAGCGTCTTCCCGCTGAAGTCGAAGCCCGCGTCCACGAAGGCCTTCGACAGGTACGGGGTTCCCTGCTGGATGGCATGGAAGGCCAGGTAGTCCTTCCACGTCTGCAGGGGCTCGCTGCCCACCAGCTTCGCGATGCCGGTGATGGCGGACGGCTGCCAGACGATGAAGTCCTTCTGGGCCGCGAGGCCGGCGCTCGCGAAGTACGCGGCCCAGTCCATGCCGGGCGCCTTCTTCGCGAAGTCCGCCTGCTTCCAGGGGTTGTTCACCTTCTCCACGTCCTGCGTGTCCTGCGCGGACCAGTGGATCTTCGCGATCTTCATCTCCAGGCCGAAGATGGCGCGGGCCTTCGCTTCCGCGTCGGGGATGCCGGCGTTCTTCAGCTGGGTCGCGATGTGCTGCTGATACTTCTCCCGCACCTCTTTGAAGCGCGGCGTGTCCTTCAGATAGAAGTCGCGGTCCGGCAGGCCCAGGCCGCCCTGGAGGATGTAGGCGGCGTAGCGGCTGGGGTCGTTCAGGTCCTCCGCCACCCAGAGGCCCAGGAGGCGATCCGTGGTGGCCTTCCCGGTGTTGAGCGGATCCACGTCGCTGCGCATCGTGGTGCCCAGCAGCGAGGCCAGGCCCTTGCGGTTGGCCACGGCGGCGATGCGATCCATCTCCGGCTTGAGCGGCGTGGCGCCCTTGGCCTCGATGGCGGCCTCGTCCATGAAGCTGGCGTAGAAGTCACCCAGCTTGCGCTCCTCGCTGCCGGCGGGGGCGTCCGACTTCCCGGCGGCCTCCAGCAGGTCGCGCGTCTGCTTCGTGGCGTCCTCGGCCAGGCGCGTGAACATGCCGAAGGAGGAGCGGTCCGGGGGAATCTCCGAGGTGTCCGCCCACTTGCCGTTGACGTAGCGGTAGAAGTCGTCGCCCGGAGCGACGGTCGTGTCCATGCCCGGAGTGTCGATACCGAAGCTCCCGAAGTGCGGCTTGGGAGCGGCGGGGGCGGCCGGAGCCGGAGCCGGGGTGGCGGCGGCCTGGGCCGGCGGGGACTTCTCCGCGGGCGAGGTGGAGGCGCACGCGGTGATGAGCGCGGAAGCGCAGACGCCGAGCGTCATGCGCGCGGCGCCAAACGGCGGTCTGGAACGGAACGACATGGAGGCTCCTGGATGTTGCCCGTACGGGGTGGCGCACTCTGGCGCACACGGGCGCGTCCCCAACAGCGCAAATGGCGGTTTCATCCCAGCCATTGCGTTCTGGACGTCCGGGGACGATGGCGCGGTGCGGTGTCCCACGGGCATCGAGTTCTGATTACGGTCAGGGATTGAGCCATCCGGAGGGCCCATGACTTCCACCGCGTTTCGTCCCGCATACACGGTCCAGACCGCGCGCACCGTGCTCCGTTGCTGGTCACCGGCGGATGCGCCGCTGGCGCTGCGAGCCATCGAAGCCAACCTGGAACACCTGCGTCCCTGGATGGAGTGGGCGAAGCGCTATCCCATGAGCGTCGCGCAGCAGGCCGGTCAGCTGCGCCGCATGCGCGGGCTCTTCGACCTGGGGCAGGACTGTGCCTACGGCGTGCTCAGCCGCGACGGCTCCGAGGTTCTCGGCGGCACGGGCCTGCACCCACGGGTGGGCGAGGGCGCCCTGGAGATCGGCTACTGGATTTCAGCCAGTCACACGGGCCGGGGGCTCGCGACGGAAATCGCCGGGGCGCTCACCCGCGTCGCCTTCGAAGTGGAGGGTGTGCGCCGGGTGGAGATCCACTGCGACCCTCGCAACGTCCGCAGCGCGGCGGTCGCCCGGAGGCTGGGTTTCGTTCACGAAGGCACGTTGAGACAGCGGCTCGTCGCACCCGACGGCGCGCTCCGTGACACGATGATCTGGACCCTGCTCGTCGAGGAGTACGCCGCCAGCCCCGCCGCCGCGACCGTCGTCGAGGCCTTCGACGTGCTGGGGCAGAAGCTGCTCTGAGATAACAAACAACGCGCTTGGTTTGGAATTCTGCTTATTCTTGTCTGCGTATTGACTCGGGAATCAACGGGTCTCAATATGGCCGCGCTTCACTCCCCAGCCGCCCCCTGAGGTGTCTCAATGACTTTGAAACTCCCTGCGTGGTGCAAGCATTTGCCAGTGGTCATGTTGTTCCTGTTGCTGCCGCTCACGGGCCTGGCCCTGCCGACCACCGGCTTCCGGTTCGTCGACATCCCCGGCAGCGACGGCACCATTCTCAAGGCGAACTACATCGCGCCCACGACGCCGGGTCCGCATCCGGCCGTGGTCTTCATCTCGAGCTGGGGACTCAACGACCTGGAGTACCTGGCCCAGGCCAACGCGATGGCGCAGAAGGGCTACGTGGCGTTGTCCTATACGCCGCGCGGCTTCTGGGCCTCCGGCGGTGGCATTGATACCGCTGGACCGGCGGACATCGCGGACACGTCGCGAGTCATTGATTGGATGCTCGCCAACACGACCGCGAATCCCTCTCGCATCGGGCTCGCGGGTGTTTCGTATGGCGCGGGCATCTCGCTCATCGCCTCCGGCTTCGACTCGCGCGTGAAGGCGGTGGCGGCGCTCTCCGGCTGGTCGGACCTGGTGGCGTCGCTGTTCGGCGGAGAGACGCGGCGCCCGCAGGCGGTGGCGCTGCTGAACCTCGCCGCGACGCTGCTGGGCCGTCCCAGCCCCGAGTTGAGCACCACCATCAACGACTACTTCGCCAACCGGAACATCGAGTCCATCAAGGCCTGGGGCCGCGTGCGCTCGGCGGCCACGTACATCAGTCAGATCAACGCCAACAAGCCCGCCATCCTGATGGCCAATGCGTACGGCGACAGCCTCTTCCCGCCCAACCAGCTCGTGTCGTTCTACGGCCAGCTGGCGGGCCCCAAGCGGCTGGAGTTCGCGCCGGGCGACCACGCCGTCGTGGAGGCCACAGGCCTGTTGGGCCTGCCCAACGGTGTCTGGACCAGCGTGACGCGCTGGATGGACCAGTACGTCGCGGGCGTGGACACCGGCATCTCCCGTGAGGCGCCCGTCGTGCTGCGCACCTACGACGGCGACACGGAGGGCTATGCGTCCTGGGCCCAGGTCTCCAAGGGCACGCAGCGCTTCGGCCTGGGCGCCATCCGCGTCCTGGATGGCACCGGCACCCTGGGCGGCACGCCGTCGTCGAGCGGCTCGCGGACCGTCTGGTCCGGCTTCGACACGAACGCCGACGCGGGTGTGGCGCTGCTGACCAACGGGCTCCAGGCGCTGACCGGCATTCCGCCCGTGGTCTGGCTGCCGGGCGTCAACCGCCTCAACGCCGGAGTCTGGACGTCGTCCCTCACCACGAGCGGCGTCGCCATCCGGGGCACGGCCAGCCTGCGCCTGCGCGTCACGCCCTCCACCGCGTCGGGCACGGTCGTCGCCTACCTGTACGACCTCCTGGGCGACTTCGGCGGGCTCATCACCCACGTGCCCCTCTCGTGGAAGAACGCGACGCCGGGCGTGCCGCTCGACCTGGACCTGACGTTCCCGGCCACCGCGTACGACGTCCCCGTGCTGCACCGGCTGGCGCTCGTCGTGGACACGGAGGACCCGCTCTACCTGGACGCCAACACCACCGGCGCGACGCTGTCGCTCGGCGGGCCGTCCTGGTTGGACCTGCCGACGCGCTGACCACCGCGTGATGGGGACGGAGGGCGCTTCCGGGCGCCCTCCGTCGTTCCAGGGGGACTGTCGGTGTGTTAACGCTCCCGGCGCCCATGGGAACCGCCGTCACGGAACGCACCCGCGTCGCCCTGCTTGTCCTCGCTGGCGGCGTGCTGGCCCTGTTGCTGTCGCACCATCCCGCCATCCTGTCCGGGCTGCGCCTCGTACAGGGTGACGAGGGCGACGTGCGCTTCAACCACTACGTCCTGGAGCACGGCTGGCGCTTCGTGACCGGCGACCCGGCGCACGCGCGCTTCTGGGATCCGCCGATGTTCTACCCGGAGCTCAACGTCGCCGCGTACTCCGACGTACTCCTGGGCGTGGCCCCGTTCTACTGGCTGTGGCGCGCGCTGGGCCTTGGCGCGGACCTGTCGTGGCAGGCGTGGTCGCTCACCATGGCGGCGCTCAACTACGCCGCGGCGGTGTGGCTGCTGCGGCGAGGCTTTGGCCTGCGCGTCTTTCCCGCCGTGGTGGGCGCGGTGCTCTTCACGGCCGGCGCGCCGCGCATCAACCAGCTCAACCATCCGCAGCTGGAAGGACAGTTCTTCGCGCTCATCGCCGTGGGCGCGGTCATCGCGCTGACGCGGCCGGAGACGGACCGGCGGCGTGGGATGGCCTGGTCCGCGCTACTGGTGGGCGCGTTCGTGGCCCAGCTCTACGCGGGCTTCTACTGGGGCTGGTTCCTCTTCTTCTTCCTGCTGCTGGCGTTCATCGCCGGGCTCGTCTTCCGGGACACGCGCGGTCCGCTGCTGACGGCGCTGCGCCGCCACCTCCCGGCGCTCGCGGGCTTCGGAGTCTTGGGGCTGGCGCTGCTCGCGCCGCTCGTCCTGCACTCACGTCAGGCCATTGGCACGGTGGGGCTGCGCACCTTCGCGGAAGTCTCGCCCATGGTGCCGCGCTTCTGGAGCTGGTTCTTCGTGGGCCAGGACAGCTGGCTGTACGGGTGGACGAACGGCTTCTCCAAGTTCCAGCGCATGCCCGTGGCGTGGGAGCACCGCCTGGGCTTCGGCTTCGTCACCCCGGTGCTGGCTGCCATCGGCCTGTGGCAGGCGCGCTCACGGCCCGCGGTGCGACTGCTGCTCGTCGTGGCGGTGGCCACCGTGGTGCTCGCATCGCGCTACACCGGCGGCTACACGCCCTGGTGGCTCGTCTTCCACGGCGTGCCCGGTGCGGCGGCCATCCGGGCCCTGGCCCGCATTGGCATGTGGCTGCTGGTGCCCGCGGCCGTGGGGCTGGCCCTGTACCTCCAGCGGCAGTGGGACTCCGGACGCGCGGCGCTGGCGGTGGGCCTGGGCGCGCTGTGCCTCCTGGAGCAGGGACTCGCCAGTCCCGCCTATGACCGGCACGAAGCCCGCGCGGACGTGGAGGCGGTGGCCGCGCGCATCGCACCGGGCTGCGCGACCTTCTTCTACGCGCCGACGTCCGGCGAGGCCCAGGAGTGGAAGTACCAGTTGGACGCCGTGTGGGCGTCCGGCGAGCACGGCGTGCCCACGGTGAATGGCTACTCGGGCAACTACCCGCAGGGCTGGAAGCTCCAGGACAACCGTCGCTTCAACGCGGAGGCCTCGGCGCGCATCGACCGCGACCTGGAGGACTGGATGCGCTCGCGGAACCTGGCGCCCGGGAGCGTCTGCCGCATCGAGGTGCCCGCGCGGCGGTAGGACCCACCGCGCGGAACAGCCTGCGGGACTACCTGGCGATGGTGGCGTAGTCGCCCTTGAGCGCGACGCCGGTGACGAAGCTGCCGGCGTGGCACTCGATTTCGGTGGCGCTCTTGAACTCCACCTTCTTGTAGTAGCTGACGACGTTGACCACCGCGTTGGCGCCGTTCTTCTTCGCGCCCTCCTGCAGGGCGATGATCGCGGAGAGGGCGGCCCACTTGCAGGCGTAGTCGTCCGACTTGCCCACGCCGTTGGTCTTCTTGTTCGAGGTGTCGCTGCCCAGCGTCTTCAGCACGTTGGGCGTCTTCGCGCCCGCCATGAAGAACTTCACCGAGCCGTCCAGCTTCTGCTTGGCCTCGGGCAGGGCCATCACGTCCGCCAGCTTCACCTTCGTCACGGTGTCGCGCGCCAGGGCGGGGCTCGCGGCGGTCAGAGCCAGCAACAGGAGGGCTTTCTTCATGGCGGTGTCTCCAGGCATCAAGGCCAGCGGCGGAAGATCAACGATGTGTTGATGCCACCGAAGGCGAAGTTGTTGCTCATCACCAGGTCCGTCTGCAACGCACGTCCCTCACCCACGACATAGTCCAGGGGCGCGCACTTCGGATCCACTGAGTCCGCGGTCAGGTGCAGCGTGGGCGCGAACCAGTCCGAGCGCATCATCTGGATGGTCATCCACGCCTCCAGCGCGCCGCAGGCCCCCAGCGTGTGGCCCATGTAGCTCTTGAGGCTGGAGATGGCGACCTTCTCCCCGAAGACGCTCTTCGTCGCCGCGCTCTCCGCCACGTCGCCCGTGTCCGTCGCCGTGCCGTGCGCGTTGACGTAGGGGATGGCGGAAGCAGGCACGCCCGCGTCCTCCAGCGCCAGCCGCATGGCCTCCGCCATGGTGTCCGCGTTGGGCTGAGTCACGTGGCGGCCATCGCTGTTGGTGCCGTACCCCAACAGCTCCGCGTGGATGGTGGCTCCGCGAGCCTTCGCGTGCTCCAGCTCCTCCAGCACCAGCGTGCACGCGCCCTCGCCCAGCACCAGCCCGTCGCGCTCGGCGTGGAAGGGGCGGGGGGACTGGTGCGGCGCTTCGTTGTGCTTGGTGCTGGTGGCGAAGAGGGTGTCGAACACCGCCGCGCCCGTGGCGTCCAGCTCCTCCGCGCCGCCCGCGAGCATCGCCACCTGGCGGCCCAACTTGATGGCTTCATACGCGTAGCCGATGCCCTGGCTGCCGGAGGTGCATGCGCTGGACGTGGTGATGATGCGCCCGGTGACGCCGAAGAAGACGCCGATGTTCACCGCCGCCGTATGGGACATCATCCGCAGGTACGTCGTCGCGGTGATGCCCTCCGTCGTCTTGTGGGTGATCATCTTTCCGAAGTCGCCCATGTTCTCCGGCGTCCCCGCGGAGGAGCCGTAGGCAATGCCCATCTTCCCGCTCTTCACCAGGGGGCTGCCCAACAGGCCCGCGTCCTGGAGCGCCAGCTCGCTGGCCCGCGTCGCCATCAGCGCCACGCGGCCCATGGTGCGCGTCGTCTTGCGCGAGTACGCGGACGGCGGCAGCTCGAAGGGCAGGGCGGGCGCGCCCAGCCGCGTGTTCAGACCTTCGTAGGCCTTCCAGGGCTCCATCACCTGGACGGCGTTCTGGCGCGCATGCAGCCGCGCCTCGACCGTCTTCCAGTCATGGCCCAGGGGGCTCAGCGCACCGACTCCGGTGACGACTACGCGCTTCATCCGATCATCCCCCCGTTCACCGAAATCACCTGCCGCGTGATGTAGGCCGCGTCCTCGGACATGAGGAAGGCCACCGCGGCGGCGACCTCCTCGGGCTTGCCCATTCGGCGGGCGGGAATGATTTTGAGCGCCTCCTCCAGGACCTCCGGAGGCACCATCTCCGTGTCGATGAGGCCCGGCGCCACGCAGTTGACGGTGATGTCGCGCTTGGCCAGCTCCACCGCCAGCGCCTTCGTCGCGCCGATGATGCCCGCCTTGGCGGCGCTGTAGTTCACCTGGCCCCGGTTGCCCATGAGCCCGGACACGGACGACAGCGTGACGATGCGGCCCGGCTTCTTGCGGCGCACCAGGGGCATCGTGAGCGGGTTGAGCACGTTGTAGAACGCGTCCAGGTTGGTGTGGATGACGCCGTCCCACTCTTCCGCCGTCATCGCGGGGAAGGCGTTGTCGCGAGCGATGCCCGCGTTGCACACCACGCCGTAGTAGCAGCCGTGGGCCTCCACGTCCGAAAGCAGCGCGGCCTGCGTGGCGGCGCGGTCCGCCACGTCGAACTGGAGCACGCGGGACTCGCGGCCGGCCTCACGGACCTGGGCGGCCACCGCGTCCGCCTCCTCGCGCTTGCTGCGGCAGTGCACCACGACGTCGTAGCCGTCGCGGGCCAGGCGCAGCGCGATGGCGCGGCCGATGCCCCGGCTGGAGCCCGTCACCAGCACCGTCTTGTCACCCATCTGTGTTGCCCCTTCCCAGGTCCTGCCCCGGTTGCGGCTCGTAGACCGTCAGCGCCGCCGTGGCCACCTGCTCCGTCCCGATGCGCAAGGTGCAGTCGAACTGGCCCAGCCCGTTGTCCGCGGAGAACTGGCGGTGGACCTCGATGCGCAGGGTTTCGCCCAGCTTGAAGGTGGGGCGGCTGCACTCGTAGCGGCGCGTGCCCAGCAGGAAGCCCACCCGGGGCGTGCCGCCGCGCTTGCGCGCATGCCACCCGGCCCACGCGGCCACGGCCTGCGCCATGTACTCGATGCCCACCCAGCCGCCCACGACTCCGTCCGCGTAGAAGAGGCTGTCCTCGCGCACGGTGACCTCCGCGAGCAGCGAGTCCGCGTCGCCTTCCAGGACGCGGTCGAGCAGCCGCATGCGCCCCTGATGGGGCACCAGCTCCTCGACGGGCTGATCAATCACGATGCGCATCATGCGCGCTCCAGCACGAGGGCGGCGTTGCTGCCCCCGAAGGCGAACGAATTGCTCAGCACGCTCTTCACCGGGCGCCCCAGCGACTCCCCCGGCTTCACCAGCGACAGCGCCGGCAGCGAATCGTCCACGGCCCCGTCCCAGAAGTGCCCGGGCAGTTTGCCGTGCGGGTTGTCCACCAGCGTGAGGAACGCGAAGGCCGCCTCCAGCGCGCCCGCGGCCCCCAGCGTGTGGCCGGTGAGCGGCTTGGTGGAGCTGGCCTTCACGCCCGGCCCCAGCAGCGCGTGCACGGCGCGGGTCTCCATGGCGTCGTTCTGCGGCGTGGCGGTGCCGTGCAGGTTCACGTAGTCCACCTGCTCCGGCGAAAGCCCCGCGCGCTTCAGGGCCTCCTGGATGGCGGCCATGGCGCCCTTGCCGCCGGGCTCGGGCGCGGAGATGTGATGCGCGTCCGAGGACTCGCCCCATCCGGACAGGCGCACCGGCCCCGGCTCGCGCGTCATCAGGAACAGCGCCGCCGCTTCGCCGATGTTGATGCCATGGCGGTGGGCGCTCATCGGGTTGCAGCGCTCCTCGCTCACGGAGTCCAGCGAGCGGAAGCCCGCCACGGTGAAGCCGCACAGCGAATCCACGCCGCCCGTCAGCACCGCGTCCACGGTGCCCGTGCGCAGCATCCGTGCCGCGCTGGCCAGGGCCTTGGCGCTGGAGGAGCACGCGGTGGAGATGACATATGCGGGGCCCCGGGTGCCCAGCACGTGCGAGAGCGCCAGCGCTGGGGAGCCCAGCTCCTGCTGCTGCAGATGGAAGCGGGGCGGCAGCTCGCCCGTGGCCAGGTGGCCGGCGATGGCTGACTCGCTTTCACCGATGCCGGAGGTGCTGGTGCCCATCACCACCGCCACGCGCGAGGGACCGAAGCGGGCCACGGCCGCGTCAATCTCGGCGCGCACCTGCTCCAATGCCGTGAGCAGGAGCGCGTTGTTGCGGCTGTGCTGCGAAGGGGGCAGGGCGTCCTGCGCCGCGAGCGGTGCGGTGACGACGCCCAGGTGCAGCGGACGGTCCGCGTACCCGGCATGCGAGGCGACGCCGGAGACGGTGTCCGCGAACAGCGCCCGGGCCACCTCCTGCTTCCCGGAGCCCAATGCGCAGACGAGGCCCAGTTGGTTGAGGAAGACAGGAGGAGGCATGGGCTGTCACTCGTCCGCGACGTGCGATTCGATGGTGAGCTGGTAGTGCTCGGAGTGGTTGGTGAGCTGCGTGCGCCCTTCCCAGCGCGGGGTGCCATCGTAGCGCACCGACACCCATTCCCTGCCGTTCTTCGACAGGGTCCGCTGTCCCGGTCCGTCCTCCAGCGTCCAGCCCGCGGGCAGGGCGGCGCGCACGGCGTCGGCCGGCCAGTAGACGAGCTGCACGTCCCGGATGACGAGCGCGGAGTTGAACTGGGCGGGCAGGCGGGGGTCCCGCTCCTCGTCCAGGTGGCTGCCGTCCCAGCGCAGCGTGAGGATGCGGTGCCCCATGGCCAACCCGGCCAGCTGCATCTGGGCCGGGTCCACCTCCAGGAGGGCCTCCAGGGAGCGGGGGCCTCCGGGGTCCTGCTCGTGCGCGAAGACCAGCTGCTGCGCCAGGCTCACGGACGCCCCGAGGGCGGCGGGAGCCAGGCGCAGCTCCGGCAACGGCTCGCCAGGAGCGGCGGGCCGGGGCCGGGGCGTGCTGGTGCAGGCCACCAGCCCCGCGACGAGCAGGGCGGTGACTACGCCGCGCACAGCGCCTCGAGGACGGTCAGGCGCCGCTTGCTGTCCGCCACGTAGGGGTTGTTCTTGTCCCACGCGTAGCCCGCGAGGATGGCGGAGATCATCCGGCGCACGTCTTCCGACGGGTTCGGGTGGAAGATGATGTCCTGGAAGCCGCCCTCGTACCAGGACTCCACGAAGGTGCGGAAGGTGTCCACGCCGGCCTTGAGCGGCTTCGCGTAGTCGTTCTCCCAGTCCACCTTCTCCCCCGCGAACTCCCGGGCGATACAGGCGGAGGCGAGGCTCGCGGACTTGAAGGCGATGGTGACGCCCGAGGAGAACACGGGGTCCAGGAACTCGCCCGCGTTGCCCAACAGCGCGAAGCCCGGGCCCCACAGCGACTTCACGTTGGCCGCGTAGCCGGTGAGCTTGCGCGCGGGCGTGTCCCAGACGGCGTCCTTCAGGAGGTTCTGCAGCGACGGCGCCTCCTTCACGATGGCCTGGAGCCGCTCCGTGTCCGTGCCGGTGTACTGGTCCAGGAACTCCTTCTTCGCGACCACGCCCAGCGAGCAGCGGCCGTCGGAGAAGGGGATGGTCCAGTACCAGACGTGCACGTGCTCCGGGTGCGTCGTGACGCGGATCTTGTTCCGGTCGAAGGTGCCGAGCGGAACGTTGTCCACCACGTGCGTGAAGATGGCGCCGCGCACGGGGAAGTTCGACGGCGTCTCCAGGTTCAACATGCGCGGCAGCACGCGGCCGAAGCCGCTCGCGTCCAGGAGGAAGCGCGCCTTCACCTGGTACGTCTCGCCTTCAGGGGAGCGCGCCGTCACCACCGGCTGCCCGCTGGAGAAGTCCACGGTCAGCACCTCGTGGCGGAAGCGCACGGTGGCGCCCTTCTTCTCCGCGGCCTTGGCCAGGATCTCGTCGAAGCGGGCGCGCTGCACCTGGTAGGTGGTGCCCCAGCCGGGGCTGAACTTGTCGCGGAAGTCGAAGTCCGTGTACCTGCCGGCGCGCTCGAAGGCCGCGCCGTTCTTGTACTGGAAGCCGGCCTGCACCACGTCCTGGAGGAAGCCCGCCTCCTCGATGTACTCCATGCTCTGCGGCAGCAGGCTCTCGCCAATGGAGAAGCGCGGGAACTGCTCGCGCTCCAGCACGAGGACGTCACGGCCCTGCTTGCGAAGAAGACCCGCCGCGACGGAGCCCGCGGGGCCCGCGCCGATGATGAGGATGTCCGCAGTTTCAGTTTTCAATGTGTGGCTTTCCCGGGTGGTAGTCGGAAACAAGGGGTGAGGATCCAGATGGTGACCTCGCCGAGCAGCATGGCGAGGCCGAACGAGCGCAGCGCGGGCGTGGCGGAGAGGCCCAACAGCCCGAAGGAGAGGAGCGTGCTTACGCCGGCCAACGCCACCGCGAGCCACGCGGAGCCGTCACCGGGGTGCTCCAAAAGGAAGATGCCGTAGTCCACGCCCATGCCCAGCAGCAGCACCAGCCCCAGCACGGTGAACAGCTGCAGCGGCGCGCCCGCCCACCCGAAGATGGCGAGCGTCAGCAGCGTGCCCAGCACGGAGGGAACCCACGCGCGCCACGCCTGGCGCCCGAAGCGAGCCACCAACGTGAGCAACACCGCGAAGTAACCCGCGACGATGAGCCCGCCCATGATGCGGCGGTAGCGGCTGAGCAGGCCGGAAATCTCCGCCGTCTTGTCCACCCAGCGGACGCCCTCCAGGCCCTGGGCCACCTCTTCCAGACGGGGCAGCACCTTGGGGTCGTTGAGGCCGCGCAGCATGAGGACGCTGTATTGCGCCTTGCCCAGCGTCCCCAGCCACTGCTGCCGGATGACCGCCGCGGCGGGCCCGGCGAGGAATTGCTTGGGCGTGAGCGGCTCCGGGGAGAACGCGGCACGCGTGGGGGCTTCACCCGTGGATTCGCTGACGGCGGCGACCGCATGGGCCTCCGCGCGGGCGCTCAGGGCCGAGTCCTCGCGCTGCTGTGCTTCGGACGGAAGCCAATCAGACACGGCGCGGTAGCCTGCGAACACCTTCTCCGAGACCAGCGCGTCCAGCTTCGTCTTCAGCACGGCCTCGCGCGCGAGCACCTGTTCGTCGTTGTCTCCCTGCACCAGGAAGAACTGCGCCGGGCTGGGTAGTCCCAGCAGGCGTCCCAGTTCACGCTGATCCGAGATGAGGTTCGCGGGTGCGCCCTGCAGCTGGCGCAGGTCGTCCCGGGGCTCCAGCTTCCAGATGCCCACGGCCACGAGCACCGTGACGACCGCGCCGGACAGCCACCACGCCGGGGTGGACGCAATGCGCGGCCAGCGGGTGATGGACGCGGAGAAGCGCTCCGCGAAGGGCGTGATGGGCAGGGCGCCCGTGTCCAGCGAGGGGAACCAGCACACCACGGTGAGGAACGCGGCGGTGAGGCCCGCGGCGGAGAACACCGCCATCTGCCGCAGGCCCGGGAAGGGCGCCACGCCCAGCGCCAGGTATGCCACCACGCTGGTGACGAGCGCGAGCACCATGCCGGGCAGCAGCGCGCGCATCACCGGACCGCGCTCCGAAGGGGCCTTGCCCTGGCGCGCGGCGAAGTAGTGGAAGCCGTAGTCCTCCGCCACGCCCACCAGGCTGGAGCCGAAGACGAGCGTGAGCAGGTGCACCCGGTCGAACACCAGCGCGGTGACCGTGAGCGCCACCGCGCAGCCCAGCGTGAGCGACACGCCCACGAGGAGGATGGGCCGCAGCGAGCGGAAGGTGAGCCATACGAGGATGAGCACCGCCGCCAGCGACCCGAAGCCGATGGTGGACATCTCCCAGCTCGCCTGCGCCGCGGCGGCCTCCGCGTACAGCGGCACGCCCGCGGCCACCAGCCGTCCGCCGGGCACCGAGGCCTCCACCTTCGCGCGCGCCCGCTCCACCGTGGCGGTGACGCGCGAGCCGTCTCCCAGCGCGAAGGCGGACACCTTGCTCTTCCACATGAGGAGCACCCACTCGCGCTCCTCGCCGGACAGCCACATCCGTCCGTCGCGGGGCCGGGCGGACGTCTCCGCCGCGCGGGCCTGCCACCAGTCCTGCCACAGGCCCAGCGGATCCGCGTTCCAGTCCGTCAGCTGCGCGCCCGCGGGCTGATACAGCTTCATCAGCGCCGTGCCGCCCAGCTCCTCCGGCGTTGCGTGCGCCAGCCACTTGCGCTGCGCGGGCGTGAGCAACCGGTCGCGATAGGGACGGTAGAAGTCCACCGCCTGCTCCAGCGTGGAGGTGTCCACCACCGCCGGCTCCAGCAGGTCCGAGGACTCCGTGAGCACGCGCGTGGCCTCGTCCGCGGCCTTCTGCGCGGACGGCCAGTCCTTGGCGCCCACCAGCAGCACGAGCTGCCGTCCGGCTTCGTCCGCGAGCTTGCGCGTGGCGGCGTCCACCTCCGGCGCCTGCTCGTCCTCCGGCAGGAGCGCGAGCACGTCCGTGTCCAGGCTCGCGGAACGCCAGAACTGCACCTGGTGAATGCCCACGGCGAGCACCACCAGCGCCCACAGGATGGCCAGCTTATTTGCCAAGGCGTTCCGCTTCCGTGGCGTCGGGAGGAGGCGTCTGCGCGAGCTGCTCGAACGTGATGACGCTGCTGTCGCCGCGCGTCTCGTCCAACTGCACCTGCCGCACGTACCCGTCACCCTCCAGGTGGATGTGCTTGAAGACGCGCGCGAGCCCCGCGTCCGTGGGCGTCAAATCCAGCTTCCAGCCCTTGTCGCCGACCAGCGCGCCCTCGACCGTGAAGCGCTTCTGGAGCGCCGCGACGTCGCCCGACAAGAGCGCGAAGAGCAGCTCGTTCACCGCCGCCAGCGCGGGCTCCTTGGTGGAGTCCAGGTGATAGGCCGCGCCGCCCGTGGCCTGCTGCGCGCTCAGCGACTTGCGCGTGAGCGTCAGCGTGGAGGCGAACGGCGTGCGCGTGTTCCAGAGCACGCCCTGGTCGCGGGCGAGGAGGAAGTCTCCCTTGGACACGAGCGGCTTCTTGAAGCCCTGCACGGTCTTCTTCTGTTCGAACTGGCCGCGCACCAGCGGCGCGTCCACCAGGCGCGCGCGCACGTCCTTCACCAGGTCCGCGGCGTGGGCGCTCAGGGACAGCAGCGACAGCATCAACACGAGGAAGGGCTTCATCCCGGCCACACTCCCAGCTTCTTCCAGAGGACTTCCGGGCAGACGTATTCCATCTCGCCCGTCTTCAAGGACACCGCGACCTGGATGGTGTGGGCCTGGTTCACCTTGCGCCCGGTGTCCGCGTCGCGCAGCAGGTAGTCGAAGCGCAGCCGGTTCTCCCACTCGGTGATTTCGGCGCGCACGATGATGCGCTGCTTGTAGGAGATGGGGGAGACGTACTTGAGCTTCATCTCCACCACGGGCCAGCCGTACCCGGACTCGCGCATCTGCGGCCAGTCGTAGTCGTGCTTGCGCAGGATGACGGCGCGCGCCAGCTCCAGGTACTTCACGTAGTGGCCGTGCCAGACGATCTCCATCATGTCGAGATCGTGGAACGCCGGGTCGATCTCCAGCTCGCAGCTCAGGTCAGGCTTCATGCAGCCTCCACTCCCGACGGCGGATGGCGGTGATAAGGCCCTGCAGCTCACCGTCCAGCGCCCGGTCCTCCACCAGCAAGGGGATGCGTGCTTCCAGGTCCGCGTGCATCGCGGCCAGGGCGGGGCCGGGCTTCGCGTCCGCGTCAATCCGCTGACGCAGGGTGACGCCCTGGCGCGCCGCGATGAGCATGGCCGCGACGACCTGCTCCGTCAGCTCCAGCACGCGCAGGCAGTCGCGCGCGGCGATGGTGCCCATGCTCACCTTGTCCTGGTTGTGGCACTCGGTGGAGCGGGAGAAGACGGACGCGGGCATGGTCTGCTTCAGCGCTTCCGCGGTCCACGCGGAGACGCTGATCTGCGCCGCCTTGAGGCCGTGGTTGATGGCCGCGCGGGCGCCGGTGGACGCGGAGAGGTTCGCGGGCAGCCCGTGGTTGAAGCGCGGGTCCACCAGCAGCGCCAGCTGACGGTCCAGCAGGTCCGCCACGTTGGCCACCGCGGTCTTCAGCCCGTCCATGGCGAAGGCGATGTGGCCGCCGTAGAAGTGGCCGCCGTGCAGCACCCGCTCCCCGTCCGGGTCGATGAGCGGGTTGTCGTTGGCGCTGTTCAGCTCGTTCTCGATGAGCGTGCGGAAGTACGGCAGCGCGTCCTCCAGCACGCCGATGACGTGCGGCGCGCACCGCAGCGAGTACCGGTCCTGGAGCCGCTGCTCGTTGCGCGGCGGCCGGTCCGTGACCAGGTCCGCGCGCAGCCGGGCCGCCACGCGCTGCTGGCCCGCGTGGGGCTTCGCCGCGAAGAGCGTCTCGTCGTAGTGGTGCGCGTTGCCAGCGCTCGCCAGCACGTTGAAGGCAGTCAGGCGCGTGGCGAGCCGGGACACGTACTCCGCCCGCTCCCACGCCAGGCACGCCAGGGCCGTCATCACGGCGGTGCCGTTCATGATGGCCAGGCCTTCCTTCGGCCGCAGCTTGAGGGGCGCGATGCCCAGCTCCTTCAGCACTTGCGCCGCGGGCTTGCGCTCGCCCCGGTGCCACACGTCGCGCTCGCCGCAGAGCACCGCCGCCACGTAGGACAGGGGCGTCAGGTCGCCGGATGCGCCCACGGAGCCTTCCGCGGGAATCATGGGCAGCACGTCGTGTTGGAGCAGCAGCTCCAACTGGGTGAGCAGCGGCACGCCCACGCCGGAGAAGCCTTGCGACAGCGACGCCAGCCGAGTGGCCAGCACCGCGCGCGTCTCTTCCGGGGTGAGGAACCGGCCCGCGCCGATGCCGTGGTACGTGTAGAGGTGGTGCGGCAGCTCCGCGACGAGCGCGGGCGGGATGGACACCGTGACGGAGTCGCCGTAGCCGGTGGTGACGCCGTAGATGACGCCGTCCTCCGCCAGCAGCCGGTCCAGGAACGCGGCGCCCTTGGCGATGCGCTGGCGGAAGGCCGGGGCCGTGCCCAGCTCCGCGGGGCGCTCGCGGCGCGACAGGGCGCTCACGTCCTCGAGCGTCAGCCGTCCGCCGTCGAAGCGGACCGGGGTGTCAGAAAGTGGGGGGCTTCGCGGAGACATGCACCTGATCCCAGAAGGGAAAGAAGTTGAACCAGTCGTAGGGCGCGCGCTGGAGGAGCGCCGTCACCCGGGCTGCGTAGTGCTGCGCGCAGTCGGTGAGCGCCTGCTCGCGCTTGCCCCGAGGCAGCACGACGCGCTCGAAGAGGCGCTCGAAGTGGATGGTGTAGCCCTTGCCCTCATGGATGCAGCCCAGCAGGTAGAGCGGACACTTGAGCAGCGCCGCCAGTACGTAGGGGCCCACCGGAAATGGCGCCGGGTGGCCGAGGAAGTCGACGCTCACGGTCTGGGCGGAATTCACCGGGATGCGGTCGCCCGCGATGACCACGAACTCTCCGGCCTCCACGCGCTCGTTCAGCGCGACCGCGGTGGCCGGGCCCATGTCCGTGACCTCCATCAGCCGGAAGTCGTTCTCCGGGTTGAGCCGCTTGAGCAGGCGGTTGAACTGCTCCGCGTGCAGCGTGTGCACCAGGATGTTGAGCTTCACCTCGCCCCGGCGCTCCGCCATGGTGCGGCACAGCTCCAGGCAGCCCATGTGCGCGGTGACGATGATGCCGCCCTTGCCGGACTTCGCCGCCTCGTAGAGCTCCTCGCGGCCTTCGGTGCGGACGCTCTCGAAGCGGTAGCGCCCGCTCACCGCGAGCAGCTTGTCCAGCATGGTCTCCGCGAACATCAGCACGTGACGCACACTGTCGCGCCAGTGGGGCTCGTGCCCCAGGGCCCCGGTCGCGGTCTGCATCCGCTTCAGGTACTGGCGCGACGAGTGCTGCAGCACCGGCCGCCGGAGCCAGTTCACCAGCACCACCGGGTAGAGGCAGACGCGGAAGGGCCAGCGCCCCAGCAGCCGGTGGACCCAGTAGAGGATCCAGATGCCAGCCACGAAGGTGGTTTCCCCCATCTCCGCCCAGTGGCGGGACTTCATTTCGCCACCTTGTTCCAGAGGAGCACGGGCAGCCGCACCAACATCCCGAAGAAGAGCCGGGCGTGCATGCCGGAGATGCGCACGTTGTCCCAGAGCACGTCGAAGTGGGAGATGCCGTCGGTGGGGTAGCGCACCTGGGTGGGCTGGTTGAGGATGCGCATGCCGCGCCAGAACAGGCGCACCAGCACCTCCACGTCGAAGTCCATCCGCTTGCCGATCTTCACCGAGTCGATGAGCGCCACGGTGGGCTGCAGCGGATACACGCGGAAGCCGCACATGGAATCGCGGATGGCGAACGACAGCGTGTTGATCCACACCCAGATGTGCGTGGCGTAGCGGCCGTACAGCCGGCCCTTGGGCACGGACTCGTCATAGACGGGCGTGCCGCACACCATCATGTCCGGCTGCGCCTTCGCCAGCTCCAGGAAGCGCGGGATGTCGTTGGCGTTGTGCTGGCCGTCCGCGTCGATTTGCAGCGCGTGGCTGTAGCCCCGGGAGAGGGCCGCGCGCAGGCCCGCCATCATCGCGCCGCCCTTGCCCTCGTTCTGGGGCAGGCGGACCACCTCCACGTGCTCGCTGTCCTCGCGCGCCAGGCCGTCCAGCACCGCCGCGCAGCCGGGCTCGCTGCCGTCGTCCACCAGCACGCAGGGCAGCCCGTGGCTGCGCACCGCCTTCACCACCGCGCCCACGGCCTCGCCGTGGTTGTAGACCGGAATCACCGCGCAGACCTTCATCCTGCCCCTCCCCCCAACACGATGCGGCCGCTCGCGTGCGAGCCCGCGGCCGACGTCAACTTGAACCCCAGCCGCCCGGACTCCTTCGCCCAGGTGAGCTCCAGCGACAGCAGCGTGCCGGGTGGAATGACCTGCTGGAACTTCAGCGTCTCGATGCGGAGGAAGTCCGGCGGCAGCGCGAAGTGCTCGCGGCCCAGCAGCAGTGACCACTCCACCTGCACGACGCCGGGCAGGATGGGCGAGCCCGGGAAGTGCCCTTCGAAGTAGGGCGAATTCGCGGGGACCTCCACCGCCAGCAGCACGCGCTCGTCGCAGCGCTCCAGCACGCGGAACGGGGGACGCTTCGGGTCGAAGAGCGCGGTGAGCGCCGCCTCGGTGGATTTGCCCTGGGAGTTGACCGGCATGGCCTCCAGATACCGGAACCGGCGCGGCAAGGCACTGGACTCGAAATGCGGGGCCAACTTCTCGCGCAGCGCCTGGCTCAGGGACCGCCTGCCCCCCGACTCCTGGAGCCGCCAGCCTTCCGCGTCCGGAACTCCCACCACCGCCAGAATCACCCGGTGGCCTTCCGTGAGGGGCAGCACCCGGGCCTCGCGCAACAGGCCCCCGGCCACCAGGGTCCGCTCCATGGCGGAGAGCGACACGCGCTTCTCCTCCAGCTTGAGCAGCCGGTCGCGGCGCCCCAACAGCTCGAAGCCGCCGGGCACGGGCCGCGCGCGGTCCTCCGTGGTGAACCACTCGCCCGGGGGCAGGTCCAGGTGGGGGGATTGGACGCGGAGCGCGTCGTCTTCCGCGCGCACCTCCACGCCCGGCATCGTGCGCCAGGACGCGCTGTCGTCCGTGTCGCGCCTGCGCCATGCGACGCCGCCCGTCTCCGAGCTGCCGTAGACCTCCACCGGCGCCCGGCCCAAGAGGTCGCGGCAGGCCTGGAGCGCTTCGGGGGTGAGCGGCCCGCCGGAGGAGAACAGCCCGCGCAGGTTCCCGCGCACGGCCGCCCAGTCCAGCGTGGCCGGCAAGCGCTTCAGGTGCGCGGGGCTCGCCACCAACAGGCCGGGGCCGGTCTGGAGCGCGGCCAGGATGTCCTCCGGATAGGGCAGGGCATTCGCATCGAACGGGCGTCCGGACGTCAGCGGCCACAGCACCCGGAACAGCAGTCCGTAGATGTGCTGGTGAGACACGGTGGCCAGCACCGGCACGTCCCCCACGGCCTCGTCGAACAGCCGGCCCAGCGTGGCCACCTCGCTGGACAGCTGCGACAGGCGCTTGGGGATGGCGGTGGGCTCTCCGCTGGAGCCCGACGTGTAGACGACCAGCGCGGCGAGCCCGGGTGACAATGCCTGGAACGCGGCGGCGGTCCCGTCCTCGTTCATCGCGGGCGCGAGCGGCCCCTGTCCCTGGGGGGCCCGGCCCGCGAAGCCGTCCACGTGGGCCTTCAGCGCGTCCAGCGTGGCGGGGCGCGCGTCCGCGGGCAGGTAGATGCACACCCCCGCGTGCCAGGCGCCCAGGAGCGCGGCGGCGAACTCGAAGGTGTCCTCGGTGAAGAGGGCGTAGCGCTGGCCTCCGTGCGCCGCGAAGGCCGAGCGCCAGCCGGCGACCCGGGCGCGGAACGCACCGAAGTCCCGCACGCCGTCCTCGCTCCGGGCCACGGGGTGCCCGGCGGGACGGCCGTGGACGAGGAGGGTTTCGAGCGCGAGCGGCTCAGCCATGGGCGTGCCGTGCGCGCACCCGCTGCCGCACCACCCACTCGCCCGCGAACAGCAGGCCCATGAGGCCGTAGGCGATGAGGCCGTTGTAGAGCGCCCAGGTCGCGTCGCTCGCGAAGAGCGCCGTGGTGAGCGCGAGCGCGCCGTTGAGGACGAAGAAGCCGCACCACACCTGCGTCACCCGGCGCGTGTACGCCACGCCCGACGGTGGCAGGTCCTTCTCCCGAAGCCGCGCCAGTCGCTCAATCACGCTGGGTGGATACACCAGGCTGGTGAGGAATACGGTGAGGAGCACCGCGTTCACCAGCACCGGGTAGAGCTTCAGGGGCAGGGCGTTGTTGCCCAGCATGCTGGAGCCCGCGAGCACCAGGGCGCCCACCGCGGCCGCGAGCCACATCTTCTCCCGCGTGGCCACCGCGCGCACCACCGCCATGGCCGCCAGGGGCAGCGCCATCCAGCGGGGCTCGAAGTGGCCCAGGCCCAGATAGACGAGCGGGGGGTAGGCGAGGCTCAAGAGCCCCAACAGCACCGGACGCAGACGTTTCACGCCGCGGCGGAGTCGCTGCCGAGCAGACCGTACAGCGCGTCCACCACGTCCTGGATGGTCCGCACGGAGCGGAAGACTTCCGGCGGAACGCGCTGGCCCGTCACCGGCTTCAGGCGCACCAGCAGGTCGATGGCGTCGATGCTGTCGATGTCGAGGTCGTCGTGCAGACGCGCCTCCGGGACGATGCGGGACGGCTCGATGTCGAAGGTTTCCTGGAGGATGGCGCTCAGGCGCTCGAACAGCTCGTGCTTGGTCATGGGGTGAGTCCTCGCTTTGGTTTTGACGGGGGCTGCTTAGGAACGGGTGCGGTGGGTGCTGACGAAGTCCGCGAGCGCCCGAACACTGGCGAAGTGACGGCGATTCTCCTTGGAGTCGCTCGCCAGCACGACGCCATAGGACTTCTGCAACGCGAGGCCGAGCTCCAGGGCGTCAATGGAGTCCAGCCCCAGCCCTTCGACGAACAGCGGCGCCGCCGGATCGATGTCGTCCGGCTTCAGGTCCTCGAGGTTCAGCGTGTCGATGACCAGCCGCTTTATTTCCTGCTCAAGCTCCAACATGTTCCTGGCTCCCCCTGGAGAAATGGTCGTGCAGCCGGGTGGTGAGCTGGCGCGCGGCCTTCGCCGCCTCGCCCGCTTCCGCGTCCTGGGCGGACACGTGGATGTCGTCCTCCACGCGGATGACGTAGTGCATGGGCTTTTCCGGCACCTTCCACCAGGGCATGCCCTTGGTGAGGCCCCGAGGCTCGCAGCGGATGATGACCGGCGTGATGTCGCACGGGCCGCGCACCGCGATGTTGGCGGCGCCTCGCTGCAGCTGCATGTTCCCGTCGAGCGGTGTGCGCGAGCCCTCCGGGAAGATGATGAGGTTGTTGCCGGCCTTCACGGACTCGATGCAGTCCTGGACGAGCCCGGGCCCGGAGTCGTTGCTCAGGTAGCGCGTCGCCCGGATGGGGCCGCGTGTGAACGGGTTGTTCGCCAGGCTCGCCTTCACCACGCAGTCCGCGTTGGGGACCAGCGAGATGAGGAACACCACGTCGATGAGCGACGGGTGGTTGGCCAGGATGAGCAGCCCGGAGCGCGCCAGCTTCTCCACGCCTTGCAGCTCGTAGCGCAGCACGCCCAGCGCGCGCATGTAGCCGATGAAGAAGCGGAACGTGTAGTGCACCGCGAGCCGCGCCAGCCGCTGCTGCCGCTTCGGTTCGCGCACGAAGAGCGCGAGCAGCGGGAAGTAGAGGAGCCGCAGCGCCAGCCCCCCCAGGCCGAAGGTGGCGAAGGACAACCCGGTGGCGAAGATGCGCCACGGCCGGTCGAGCTTCTCAAGCATGGCGCGCCCACCGCCAACACCGGCCGTCCGTCGCGTGCTCCCACCGCGAGGCTCCGGAAACGAGGAAGCGCAGGGCGCGCAGGTCCGCCGGGAGCTCCGCCGCATCCAACGGCGCGACGGGCGCGTTCGGGGCGCTGGCCGCGCAGTCCAGGTGGATGGCGTCCGCGCCCGTGCTGGCGGAGAGGAGGCAGGCCCATGCGTGGGGAAACGCCACGTCCCGGGAGAAGTGTTCCCACGGCGTGGGCACGGGCTCTTCGTAGACGACGACCATCACCCGGGGGACGCCGTCCGACAGCAGGCCGCACGCCTCCGTGAAGGCGGCCTCCACCGTCTCTTCTCCCGCGGCGATGGCGGCGTAGGCGGACGTGTCCCCCCGAGCGATGGAGTAGAGCGCGCCGATGGCGTTGTGCACCGACAGGCTGAAGGAGGTGGGCGACAGCGGCTCCGAGCGCGCCAGCTGCGTGAGCAGCTCCACCGAGCGGCCCAGGTCGCCATAACGCGATGCGAAGATGACGGGCGCGTCCGGCGCGTCCACGTGCGCGTCATACGCAGCCTGCAACGCGATGCGGCCCAGCCGGTCCACCCGGCGGCGCATCATCGCGGGCATCGCCGCGAGCGCGGGCGTGCCTTCCGCGGGGAGCGGATGCGGGGTCGCGAGCCACGTTTCCCAGGAAGCAGGATGGACGAGCCCGGGGGCCCAGGCGGCCCAGCGCTGTACGGAGAATCCCACCATCGTGACGGAGAGGCCCCAATCGCCCCCAAAGACAACCTTTACCAAACCATTCACAGGGTGACAATTGGGCGGCCGACCCGAGCGGGCCAGACGCCGGGAGCCCGCCCTGTCGCCTGCCCTGTGTCCGTTACAACCCCAGGGTCTTGTTGATGAAAGACGCAACGCGGCCTCGGCCTTCACGTTCTTCCGGGTTTGTCCAGGGAGGTGACGCGCCCGTGTGTCGCGCGGAGCGTGAAGCGCCCCGCGAGTCATTCGAAATGGGCGGTGGAAACGGGTTGTGACGGCGGCTTGCGTGACGTGGCGGCGGGCGCGCCTATTCACGCGGCGCGTGCTTCCTTCGCGTGTTTCAGGACTCGGAGGGGAAGAGGGCGCGCAGCTCGCGGAGCGTGCGGGGGCTGGCGCCGCGGGGGCCGGTGACCCAGATGCGCTCGGGCTCCAGCGCCAGCTCACGCCAGGACACGGCGCCGCCGTCGGGCAGCAGCACCTCGCCGTCCAGGCGCACCACCGA
Organism: Corallococcus exiguus; assembly: GCF_009909105.1. Lineage (NCBI taxonomy): Bacteria > Pseudomonadati > Myxococcota > Myxococcia > Myxococcales > Myxococcaceae > Corallococcus > Corallococcus exiguus. The sequence continues at coordinate 327,037 of NZ_JAAAPK010000007.1, read as the reverse complement.
GTGGCGCCGGGACACCGCTTCCAGGCCGAACAGCAGCCGCTCCACGTCCGACCAGCGCGCGGGGGCGAACAGCAGGTCCACGTCCGACAGCGGCCGCACGAAGGGCACGCCCGAGCGGTGCTGCCAGGCCAGCGAACCGAACACGCCCACCGTCAAATCCAGCGCGGTGCCCAGGGCGATGACGTCATCCAGGGCAGGGCCCCAGGCCGCGGGGGCGGAGGCGCGCACCTCCTGCACCGTGGGCGGCGGCAGGTGGCGCTCCACGGCGGACAGGGCCCCGTGCAGCGACAGGTGGCGGCGGTCGGGCAGGGTGAGCCCCAGCCTCAGGTCGTCCTCCTGGTCCGGCGGCTCCTGCCGGGCGACGGCGAAGGGCCGGCCCTGATCCCTCCACGCCGTGATGTGCGCGAGGACGTCCGGGACCAGGGGCGAGCGCAGGGCCTCCGCCCAGTTGGCGCCCAGGTACACCCAGTCGTGCCGCACCGGACGTTCACCGCCCATCAGCGGGCATCTCCTGCCGCCAGGGGGAAGCCGTGCCCGCTTCCGCGACGCGGGACGGGGCTGCCCCCGGGACATGCGGAAGCGGAAGCGGTGGAACTCACTCCTCGATTCATTACCCGGATTCACGCCGCCGGTGGGAGCGATCCTGCACCGCTCGGTGCCGGTTGCTCCCGGCCGCGCGAATCTCCCCGGAAATCCGGGTGGGAGCCGAGCGCACGCCTCAGGGATTCCCCTGACGCGCGGGGAGCTAGCGGGGTTTCTGGAGAATGGGGTTTACGGCGCTCACGTGCTGGCGGCGCATGTCGATGAGGATGTCGTAGTTGCGCGGCTCCGGGGCGACGGGGCCGGCGGCGAAGCGGTAGAGGCCGCTCACGTCGCGCTCGCGGGGGAAGCGCTCCTTCACCAGGGCCTTGAGCATCTCCTTGGCCACCCACTCCGCGTCCACGGAGACGGAGCCGAACTCGTCCAGATAGTGGAAGGGCGCGGTGGAGTCCGACTGCTTCGCGGTGAGGACGAAGACGCGCGGCTTCCTGTCCGGGACGACGAGGCTCGCGCCCTGCGCCATCACCGCCAGCTCCCGGCCCTGGGGCAGGGCGAACAGCTCCAGGGACTGCTCGTGCGCGAGCAGGGCGCTGAAGGCCACGAACGCGGTGAGCAGGCCCGTGGCCATGCGCGGGCCATGCCTGGGCCAGATGGTGCCCAGGTTCACCAGCGACGCGGCGAAGAACACGGCCCACACGCCCGTGAGCGCGTTGAGCGTGCGGTAGGTGGGCCACCGCTCCCCGGCGAGGAAGCTCACCGAGTACGCCACGCCCGACAGCGTCACCAGCGCCAGCAGCCAGCGCCCCACGCCTCCGAGCCCCGAGCGGCGCCCCTCCACCGCGATGCCCACGCCCAGGAGCGTCAGCGTCAGCACCACCATGGCCCAGTAGCCGTCCATATCGCCCAGCGGCGCCTCGTTGAGCGCGGACAGCGCGAGCGCGTTGGGGAACACGTGCATGAGCGCCCAGACGGTCTTGTCCACCCAGTGCTTCTCGAAGCTGAGCCGGGGCGAGGGCGGGAAGATGCCCGCCTTGAACAGCACCTGCGTGACGGCGTACGCGAGCGCCAGGCCCGCGGCCATCACCAGCAGGTGCTTGAGCATCCATCGCGCCGTGTCCTTCAGCGACACGTCGCGGTGCACCACCAGCGCCGCCGCCAGCAGCACCGCGGAGAACAGGCCGCTCACCTGATAGATGAGCGTCGCGCTTGCCATGCTCCCCACCGCGGCCACCGCGTACGGCCACCGGACGGAGGCCTCCGCTCCCGGCGGACCGATGGCGCGGCGGGCGAAGGCGAACGCGCCCAGGCCCAGCATCAGCGCCAGGGCCTGCGGCCAGCAGATGCTCCAGTTGGCGATGACCTGCGCGGACGGCGTGACCGTGAGGAACCCCGCCAGCAGCGCGGCGGAGCCCGTCCGCCAGCCCTCCTTGCGCAGCAGCAGGAACACCGCCGCCGCGAGCACTCCCAGGCCGGCCACGCCCATCAGCCGCAGTCCCACCAGCCCGTCGATGCCGTTGGCCGCCTTCGCGGACACCTCCAGCATCCAGCCGTAGAGCGGGCGGCCCTGCGACGCGCAGAAACGGAGGATCTTCCCTGGCTCCTCGCGCGCCTCGCGCAGGATGGCGTAGTCGTCACGCAGGCCATACCGGTGGATGACCGCGCTCCAATAGATGAGCCAGGGAAGCAGGAGCAGCAGGGCCACGGTGCCGGGAACCACCAGCGCGCGCGGCGGGAGACGCTTCATCAACGAGAAGACCATCGAAGTTGACGCAACGTAGCAGAAGCCTCCCACTGACTCCCGGAGCAACCGGGACACGGCAGGGTTCCAGTCACGGTGAGAAGGGCGGGGCTCCAACCACCTGGCTGTCCTCACCGAACTCCGGGCCTCGGGGCTCTCTCACGACGGTGAGCACGGGCCGCGCGTCCGCGAGCGACGGAGTGAAGAGGGAGGGCTGGTCGGGGTCCGCGAACACGGTGGCGAAGTCCTCCGGGGCCAGGCCTCGCGCGAGCCGGGCCGCGAACGAGTCCTTGAGCTGGCGCACGTAGTACTCGACGTCGTAGTCGCGCGCGTCGTCGCCCGCGGGCTCGCCTGGAGCGGGGCGCGGGGCGATTTCGCCGTCCTCGGTGAGTGCTTCCGGGAGCAGGCCCGCGCGGCCGCCGGTGGCGCGGTAGATGCGCACGCGCTCGCCCAGGGACCAGTGCTCGCGGCCGTTCGTGAGCAGCGCTTCGTACGGCAGCTCCCTGCGCTGCTTGCGCGTGGCCAGGTACTGCGAGGGGGACTTGGTCAGCCGCACCTGCGCGGAGACCTCGAAGGTGGGCACCCGGCGCCGCCGGAGCGCCATCACCGCGTCCACGTACGTGTCGCGCACGGTGCGCACGTCGCCGGCCAGCAGGTGCTGGAGGGCCCGGCGCAGGAAGTCTTCTCCATAGGGCTCCGCGCGGCTGGAGCGGAAGGCCACGCCGCGCAGCAGCAGGGGCCCGGTGTAGGGCTGGAGCGCGTAGTTCTTCGGTTCGTGCGACAGCATGGCGGCGTAGCGCCCGTCGAACTCCAGCTTCACGCGCGGCGGCAGCAGGGCCGCGACTTCGGACACCACGCGGCGCTCGTCGGTCTCCGCCCAGGTTTCTGGCACCGCGAAGTAGACGCCGTCCGTGTCGGCCTCCAGCAGTGTCACGCCCCGTTGGGCCAGCTCGCGGCACATCAGGCCCAAGAGTTCGCGTCCGCGCCGCGTCACCTCGTTGGCGGCGTGCACGTCCGAGAAGCGGGTGAGGCCCACCGCGCCCATGTAGCCGTAGGCGGAGTTGATCAGCAGCTTCATCGCCGCGGAGATGGCTTCGTATGTGTGGCGCTCCGGAGAGCCGGGCGGGGCCTTCTTCCCCTTGGCCTTCGCGTCCAGGCGCTGATCCACCAGCCGGTCCACCAGCGCGAGCAGCGCGTTCAGCCGGTCGCGCTTCGGCCCGATGCGGTACTGGCGCATCAGCGACGGGTAGAGGCTTGCCACGTCCGCCTTCACGATGTGCCGCGCGACGCCGGTGGCGAACAGGTGCAGCGCCGCGCCGCTGTGGGACGTGCCGTCGCCGGATTCGTGCCCGGGCAGCGCCGCGCCCGAGCGCACGTAGGCGCGCACCAGCAGCGGATCCAACACGCCCGTCGCCGGTCCCGCGTCCGCCAGCCGCTCGTAGCGCCGGGGGGCCATGCGCGCGAGCGCGAACGCCGCGCCGCCCATGAGGTGCGCCAGCCCCGCGGCCTCCGTCACGTCCTCGCGCGCGTAGCGGCGCACGCGCTCCGGGTCCTTCAGGAAGACCTCGTGCACGCGCGCGCCGGGGATGAGCTCGCGGTCGGGCCCGGACAGGCCCAGGTGCCGCGCCACCGCCTTGAGTCCGTGGCCGGGCAGGTCGCGGGCGGCGAAGTCGTGGCGGCGCACGGCGTCCAGCGTGTCGATGAACTCGCGGCCGGGGACGGTGTAGCGCGCGCGGCGCATGGCGTCCGCGTCACGGCCTCCGGGCCCTCGGTTCAGCGCGGCGCCCCTCGCGGACGGGCGATGGCGCAGGCCCGGCAGCCCCGCTCGGCCCAGCGCCAGCGACACGTTCAGCCGCTTCGCGCGTTGGTCCAGGAAGGGCAGGTCGAAGCCGTGCAGGTTGTGGTTCTCCACCACGTCGGGGTCGGCCTCTCGGATGCGCGCGACCAGCCGGCGCAACAGGTCCGCCTCTCCCGCGTCTCCGTCCGCCGTCACCTCCAGCGTCTCCGCTCGGCCGTCCGGATCCCTCACCGCCACGAGGAAGATGCGGTCCCTGGAGGGGTCCAGGCCGGTGGTCTCCAGGTCGAACTGGAGCCTTCGCAGGTCGTCGAAGACCAGGTCGCGAAAATATGTGCGGCCGGTGGCCACCAGGTACTGCTCCTCCGGAGGCAGCACCAGCGCCGCGGCCGGGCCCAGGTCGCGCAGGTGACCCACGCGTTGATCCAACCGCTTCGATGCGCCCTTGAGCACCGCGGACGCCAGCGCGCGGCCGTCATCCGCGCTGACGAGGAAGCGCAGCGCGCCGGGGCCCTCCAGTTCACGGAAAGTCATCGCGCCCGGCACCGGCGGCATGCCTTCCGGGCGGAGCGCGTCCCCCAGGTGCTCCAGGTCTTGAAGCGACGCGAGCAGCACCCAGGGCCGGTACCTCGCGTCCTCGCGCAGCCTCGCGTGCGTGCCCTGCTGCCGCTTCCAGATGAAGGCTCGCCCGTCCGGCTCCGCCCAGACGGACACGATGCCCGGCGTGGGGTCCCATCCCCACAACCACTCGTCCTCCAGCGGATGGGGCGGCGGGACCATGGGCGGGGACTCAAGGGACGGAAGGCGCGGCGCGCGGGCGCTGCTCCGGGCGCTCATAGGCGCGCGAGGGCCCGCTTCGCAAGGGTGGGCGGACAGGAGCGGCATGGCGCTGTCGGAAGGGCTTCGCATCGCTGGGGCTCGGCCCCAGCTTGAGGGCACCGGCTGACAGCGGTATGTCAGGATTCATCGTCATGCAGCGCACCGAGCGACTCTTCGCCCTCGCCGAGTACCTGAGGGGCCGCCGTACCGGCGTCACCGCGGAGGTGCTGGCGGAGCGCTTCAGCGTGACGGTGCGGACCATCTACCGGGACCTGGACGCGTTGCGCGCCGCGGCGCTGCCGGTGGGCGCGGAGCGGGGCCGGGGCGGTGGCTACGCGCTGGACCGGGGCTACAGCCTGCCGCCGGTGAACTTCACCGCGCGCGAGGCGGCGCTGGTGGTGGCGCTGGGGAGATTCGCCATCGACATGCGGCTGTTGCCCTTCACGGGGACGCTGGAGTCGGCGCTGGACAAGGTGCGCTCCGCGCTGTCCACGTCCGCGCAGCGGGAGCTGCTGGCCCGGCTTCGTGAGCTGACGTTCCTGGGCGTGCCGTCCCTGCCCACTCGCAAGCCCGTGCGCGAGGCCCTGGAGCGCGCGTGGTTCGAGCGCCAGCCGCTGCGCATCACCTACGTGGACAGCAACTTCCTGGAGACGGTGCGCGAGGTGCGCGTCGAGTCCGTGGTGATGGACCGGCACGAGACCCGGCTGGACGCGGTGGACCTCGCGTCCGGAGAGCGGCGCCACTTCCGGTTGGACCGCATCACGCGGGCGGAAGTGGTGGGGCCCTGAAGCGCGAAAGAGGGGCCGTGCTGCTGGCGTGGCGCCCTCCTGCGGTGGGCTTCAGCCGCGCGAGGGGAAGACGCCTTCGATCGCGATGATGAAGTTCACGCAGAGGTACGGGTTCTCGATGGGCACCGGCTGGTTGCCGCCAGCGATGCCCACGGCCTGGTGGCCCATCACCGTGCTGGGGGTCGTGACATAAGGCGCGGGGAGGGTGCCGGGGGGGACGGCCGCGAGGTACGCGCCCTCCGGGCTCTCCGTGTTGCCTTCCTGCATGCTGGCCATCAGCGGGTGGGTGTGCGCGGGCATCTGGGAGGAGAGGAGCGTCACCTGCTGCTGGCCGGCCATCTCACCCAGCGAGTGCGGCGCGAGACCGGGGCCCTGGCCGGGCTGCATGGGGAAGCGGCCGCGCAGGTCCGGCAGCGCGAACGTCGTTATCCCGTCGCCGCCGTAGGTGGTCCCCAGGATGGCGAAGAGCGCCTGGTTCTGCGCGATGGACAGCAGCGCACCGTTGCAGGGCATCCAACCCTTCGGCGCGAAGTCGCCTCCAAACATGATGATCTGCCCAATGTACGGCGTGGACATGGTGCCCCCTGGTGTGACGGCTGGTGTGTGCCAGCGAACAGACCATGGGCAGCCCCCTGATGAAAGACCGCGGCGCGTCATCAGGCAAACCAACCCAACGTGTGCGAAGCTTCACGCTCCGTGACGGCCCTTTTTCCTACGCCGCACGTCGCCGCACCGCCTGTCGTTGGGGAGGACCTGGTCCATGTCGCTTCGAGCTTTCTTGCCCATTCGTGGGGCGTTCTCGCGTTTTGGTGTGCTGTCGCTCTGCGCGACGTTGATGGTGTCCGCCTGCACGGGAGAGACGGGCGATGGGCCGGTGGGACCGGAAGGGCCTCCGGGGCCCGCGGGAGCGACAGGTCCCCAGGGGTCGGCCGGCCCACGAGGTGAGAAGGGCGCCACGGGTGAACCCGGCCTGCTGGGCCCCGAGGGTCCGCAGGGCCTGTCGGGTGCTGCTGGCGCGCCCGGTCCCCAGGGGTCTCAGGGCGTGCAGGGCCCGGCGGGCGCGACAGGTCCCCAGGGTCCCATCGGGTTGATGGGCCCCATGGGGCCGCAGGGCGCCTCGGGGCCCACCGGTCCTGCGGGAGCGAAGGGCGACACGGGCCCCGCGGGCGCGAAGGGCGACGTGGGGGCGAAGGGCGACACGGGTGCTGTCGGTCCCGCGGGTCCGACGGGAGCGAAGGGCGACACGGGAGCGAAGGGAGATACGGGCTCGGTGGGAGCCACAGGCCCTGCTGGCGCGAAGGGTGACACGGGCGCCACGGGCGCGGCAGGTCCCACTGGAGCCACGGGTGCGACCGGCGCGGTCGGACCCGCTGGCGCGACCGGCCCCGCGGGTCCGAAGGGTGACACGGGCACCACGGGCTCGGCAGGGCCCACGGGAGCGACTGGCGCGATTGGACCCGCCGGTGCGACCGGCCCTGCTGGCGCGAAGGGCGACACGGGCGCGGCAGGGCCCACGGGAGCGACTGGCGCGATTGGACCTGCCGGTGCGACCGGCCCCGCGGGTCCGAAGGGTGACACGGGCGCGGCGGGGCCCACGGGAGCGACTGGCGCGATTGGACCTGCCGGTGCGACCGGCCCCGCGGGTCCCCAGGGTTCCACGGGCGCCTCGGGGGCGCAGGGGCCGCAGGGCCCGGCGGGCACGCAGGGGCTCTACGGCGACGGTTCGGCGGGGGCGTTCAACGTGAGCGTGGGCCAGACGGTGGACCTCTCCAGTTCGACGGGCGTGTCCCAGCTGCCGTCGGGGTTCAACCTCCAGTTCAGCAACATCAACATCGCCGGGACGTTGATCCTCCCGAGTGGCACGGTGCTGCGCTCCACTGGCGACATCACGGTGAGCGGCAAGGTGACCGTGCTGCCCGGAGCGGAGGACCTGGGCGGCGGTGAGGCCCCTCCAGGCGTCGCCCGGACGGCGGCGACCACGTACAACGGTGGCGCGGGGCTGACGTCGTTCCAGGGCGCCCAGGTGCGCCGGGTGCAGTCGGCGTCAGGCGGAGCCGGTGCGCGAATCTACGCGGGGCCCAATGCCGATGGTGGCGCGGGGGGCGGCGCGCTGATGCTGGCGGCTCGCGGCAACATCCGCATCCCCGTGGGTGGGTCCATCGACGCGTTCGGTGAGGACGGTGTGAACCCGGGGACCAGCGGCGTGTCCATCGTGGGCACGGGCGGCGGCGGTGGCGGCATCGTCGTGGTCGCGGCCAAGGGAAGCATCACGCTGGGGGGGACCATCAAGGCGATGGGCGGCAAGGGCGCGAATGGCTTCAACGGCAACGGCGGCACGGGTGAAGGCGGTGGTGGCGGCGGCGGAGGTGGCATCGTCCACTTCATCTCCTCGACGACCCCCAGCGTGACGGGCTCCGTGGCGGTGGCGGGAGGCGCGGCGGGGACCAATGCGGATCCTTCGGGAGGCCCGACCACCATCGTTCCGGGCGGCGGAGGGGGCGGCAGCGGCGGGAGTGGTGGCAACGGGGGCGGAACCGTCCCGGGCACGACGTCGAACGTCAACGCCACCGTGGGCATGGGCGGCTACTTCCTCCAGACCATCGCCCCGGAACCCGAGACGCTGCTGGGGCTGTAGGCGCGGGGCCTCACGGGACCGGCGTGCTCACCTGCCGCCGGTTCATGCGTCGCCCTCTAGAGCCCGCCACTGGAGCTCCAGGTACGGCGACGCCGGGTCGCTTCCCGGCACGAGCGTGAAGCCGTGCCGGGTGTAGAGCCGCAGCGCCGGATTGTCGCGCGTGACGTGCAACCGCACCGGCACGCGCGCCCGCGCTGACTCCGCTTGAATCGCGTTCAGCAGGTGCGTGCCCAGGCCTTGTCCCCGCCGCGTGGGAAGCAGGGTCACGTCCAGGAGCAGCAGCTCCGCGGAGGTGCGCACCAGCCACTGGCGGCCCACGGGCACTCCCTCCACTTCGATGATGGCGTGGCCCTCCGGGGAATAGGTCGCCGCGTAGTGGCGGGCCTGTGCCTGGTGCTGCATGCGCAGGAACAGTTCCGCTTGCGCGGGCGGCCAGCCCCACGCGGACAGCTCCTGCTCGCGCGTGCTCGCGTAGAGCGTGAAGAGGAACGGTTCGTCCGCTGACGTGACCGTGCGCAGGCGGGGCGCGAAGGGCGGAGGTGTCGTCACGGCGGGGCATCCTACGCCTCGCGAACCTATCCGACAGTCGGACAGGCTTGGGGACGCGCGTGGGCAGGCCCCTCGACCCGGGGGGCCGAGCCGGGTGGAATGTGCACAGCATGAAGGTCGGGGGCTTCGCGCCCCTTCGCATCCAGGAGGTCCATCCGGTGGCTCCCCGTCTTCCGCAGCACGTGCGCGTCGCCATCGTGGGCGCGGGCTTCGCAGGGTTGGGCATGGCCATCCGTTTGAGGCAGGAAGGCAACGACGACTTCGTCGTCCTGGAGCGCGCGGATGACGTGGGGGGCGTCTGGCGTGACAACGTCTACCCCGGCTGCGCGTGCGACGTGCAATCGCTGCTGTATTCGTTCTCCTTCGCGCCGAACCCCGGCTGGTCGCGCGCCTACTCACCGGGCTGGGAGATCCAGGAGTACCTGCGCGACTGTGTGCGGCACTTCCAGCTCGCGCCCTTCCTACGCTTGGGGCACGCGGTCCTCCGCGCGAAGTGGGACGTGACGGCTCGGCGCTGGGTGCTGGAGACATCTCACGGCACCCTCACCGCGGACGCTCTCGTGGCGGCGGTGGGCACGTTGAGCGAGCCCGTGATTCCACCCCTGCCCGGGTTGGAGCGCTTCCGGGGCAAGGTGATGCACTCGGCGCGGTGGGATGCGGGCTACGCGCTGGCTGGGCGTCAGGTGGGGGTGGTGGGCACGGGCGCGTCGGCGGTGCAGATCGTGCCGGCCATCCAGCCGGAGGTGGGCCGGCTCGTCCTCTTCCAGCGCACGCCCGCATGGGTCTTGCCCCGGGGCGACAAACCCAACAGCGCCCTGCGAAAGGCCCTGTACCGGTGGGTGCCGGGCGCGCGGTGGCTCCTTCGTGGGGCGCTGCGCATCCTGCGCGAAAGCCTGGCCCTGGGCTTCCAGCACCCGTGGATCCTCCGGCTCGCGCAGCCCTGGGTGCTCCGGCACATGCTGAAGACGGTGAAGGATCCTTCGCTGCGCGACCGGCTCACGCCCCGGTACACGATGGGGTGCAAGCGCATCCTCGTCTCAGACGACTATCTGCCGGCCCTCACGCGCCCGAACGTGGAGGTCGTCACCGCGTCCATCTGCGAGGTGCGCGAGGACGCGGTCGTCACCGGCGATGGCGCCGTCCATCCGGTGGACACGCTCATCTTCGGCACCGGGTTCCAGGCGACGGACATGCCCATGGGGCACCACATCCACGGCCGTGACGGCCGGACGCTCGCGCAGGTGTGGGCGGGCAGCCCCCGGGCCTTCCTGGGCACCACCGTGAGCGGCTTCCCCAACCTCTTCCTGCTTCAGGGGCCCCACACCACCCTGGGCCACACCTCCGTGCTGTTGATGATGGAGGCCCAGGTGGAGCACGTGCTGGGCGCGCTGCGCTACCTGGAGGCCCGGGGCGCCGCCGCCGTGGAGCCGGATCCAGGAGCCCAGGACGCCTTCGTGCGCGACCTGGAGGCGCGACTGTCCAGCACGGTGTGGAACCAGGGGGGATGCCGGAGCTGGTACATGGATGCCTCGGGGCGAAACTCCGCCCTCTGGCCCGGCTCCACCACAGCCTTCCGCCACCGGGTGGAGCACTTCGAACCGTCGGACTACGTCACGCTTCCTCGGGCAGGTGTCCCTCGCGCGCTCCGGCGGTGAGGCGATGGCGCGGCTTCAGGAAAGCTTCGCGCGCTTCCGGGTCGCGGTCTTCCTCGCGGTGGGGGACGCGCGCTTCTTCGCCGTCGCCCTGCGGGCCGCGACGGCGGTCCGCGTCTTCTTGGCGCCGGAGCGTTTTGCGGCGGGCTTCGCGCGCTCCTGCGTCGCGTGGTAGCGCTCCAGCAGCTTCGTGCCCTTGGTGGCGAGCCGCTTCGCTCCCGCGTTGTCCTTCGGCACGGGTTCGCCCCATGCGCGAGCGGACAGGGCAAGGCGCGTGGGCTTGCCCTTGGCATCCACCATGGGCCCGCGCGGATGCGCGAAGTGGCGGCGCAGGAAGCTGCCCTTTCTGCGCATCTTCTCCGGCGTGTCCGCCTCGCCCTTCACACCGGGCTTGAGGTTCGCGCCTTCCTTCTCGTGGAACCACTCGCGGCCCGCCGCGGTGAGGCCGCCCTTCGGATCCTTCAGGCGCCGCGTGCGCGTGACGCTCTTGCGAGTGGGGGACCGGGTCGGCATCGGACGTGCTCCTCTTCGAACGGAGGTGAAGGCTTCCGCATGAGAGGTAGGTCGCCCCGGCCCCGATGGCACGACGTGACAGGCTGCCTGCTTCCTAGGGCGTGGTCTTCGCCTCCGGGGCACCAGCGAATCCGCCAGCGCACGGAGGGCGCGCGCATGCGAGTGCCAGAGGTCCTTGCCGTCGCTGAAGACCTCCAACGGCCGCTGCGGCGGTAGGCCCCGTGCCTCGAAGTTCTGACTCTCCACGTTGGTGTAGAACTCATTCGACAGGGAGACCGTCCACCCGTTGGGCAGCGGCTTGATGAGCATGTCGGAGAACGCGCCCCGCGTCGGAGTCCCTACCAGGGTGATATGGGGCAAGGCGCGCAGGGACAGCGCGAGGACCTCACCCGCGCTGACGGTGACGTCGCTCGTCACCACGTAGACCGGGCCCTCGAAGGACGGAAGGGGCCAGCGGCTCACGACGAACGCCTGGAGGGGCGCGCCCTTCGCTCCCTTTGCCTCCTTGTAGTACGCGAGCCGGGGTCTCCCGCCCGCGAAGCGGACCGCGATGTCATGGGCGACGCCATCGTAGCCACCCCGGTTGTTGCTCACGTCCAGGATGAGCGCCTCCGCTCCCTCGAAGGCCGTCATCGCTTCGTCCAGGACCGGTTGTAGCGTGGCGCGCTCCTCTGCCAGCGTGGGCGTCCTGCCCTCTACCTGGTCGATGAATCCGCCCAGGGTGAGCACGTTGAGGTAGGCGACGCGGGGGGCCGCGAAGCCCCAGAAGACGCGTTGGTTCGCTGCGACGTGCCCCTCTCCTCGCAGCACGGTCTGGAGGATGCCGTCGCGATAGGCGCGCATCCATTCCCGCTGCACCTCTTTCGGCGGACGACCCAGGGCCGAGGCCGCTTGTTCCAGCATGGCGAAGGTGCCCGTGGCGGCCGGCTCGTACTGGAGCGTCTCCACGGAGGACTCGTCCGCCAGCAGTTCCACATGCGGGTCGTTGAGCGAACGGAGTGCATCCGCGAAGAGGGTGAACAGCGCGCGGCCGTCCATGTCCGGGGTCACCCGCGAGCGCTGGGCATCCAGCCGCGCGAGCCAGTCCGGTCCGCGCTCGGGGAAATAGGCGTAGTGCTCCGCGAAGGTCGCCCGGAAGACGTCGAACACATCCAGGGCGCTCCACGCGCGGACCGCGTCGCAGCCGGCGGGAAGGGCAGGCACCCTGTCGAACCAGTAGTCCGACCGGTTCTTCTCCGCGGCGACGACCAGGGTCTTCCCGTCATGCTTCGGATATCGGAACGGAAACAGTGCCTCCACTTCCGCCGGTGTCGCTGGATCCGGATAGCACCCCGCCGCCGTCTCGTGGTGCAGGCGCAGGCCCTCCGGCGTCACCGTGAGCAGCCATCCGTACCCGCGCGAGCGCCATACTCCGTACCCGTCCGCGGCGCTGGCCTTCGACACGGCCTGCGGCGTGGCGCACGCGGCGAGCAGGCCCGTGAGGACGAGGAGAACGGCTACGCGCCGACTTCCTCCACCACCCGACACCCCACCGCGAGCGGAACGGGTGGACGCGGGGCGTGCGCTATAAACCGCGCGCGGGGTAGGGGTGGCCTGCCCGCTGATGGGAGACATCATGGGTGGAGTCGCTCGGAAGTTGGGATGGGTGGCCCTGGCGCTGGTCGGGGCCTTCTGTCTGGGCGTGGTGGCGCTGCACCGGGGAGAGTCCATCAGTGCCATCTGGCTGGTGGTCGCCTCGGTCGCGGTCTTCATGCTGGGATATCGCTTCTACGGCCGTTTCATTGCCGAAAAAGCGCTCCAGGTGGACCCCTCGCGCGCCACCCCCGCCGAGCGCCGCAACGACGGCCTGGACTACGTGCCCACGGACCGGTGGGTCGTGTTCGGCCACCACTTCGCGGCCATCGCGGGCGCGGGTCCGCTGGTGGGCCCGGTGCTCGCGGCGCAGATGGGCTACCTGCCCGGCACGCTGTGGATCCTGGCGGGCGTGGTGGTGGCCGGCGCGGTGCAGGACTTCGTGACGCTGTTCCTGTCCGTGCGCCGCGACGGCAAGTCGCTGGGCGACATGGTGCGCATGGAGTTGGGGCCCGCGGCCGGCGTGACGGCCATGGTGGGCGTGCTGATGATCATGATGATCATCCTCGCGGTGCTGGCGCTGGTCGTGGTGAAGGCGCTGACGCACAGCCCGTGGGGCACCTTCACCGTGGCGATGACCATCCCCATCGCGGTGGCCATGGGCCTGTACCTGCGCTACGTGCGGCCCGGCAAGGTGCTGGAGGTGTCCATCGTCGGCTTCGTGCTGCTGATGCTCAGCATCTGGCTGGGTGGCCAGGTCTCCGAGTCCGCGACCTGGGGCCCCTGGTTCACCTTCGACAGCCGCACGCTGGCGTGGCTGCTCATCGGCTACGGGTTCTGCGCGGCGGTGCTGCCGGTGTGGCTGTTGCTCGCGCCGCGCGACTACCTGTCCACCTTCCTCAAGATTGGCACCGTGCTGCTGCTGGCGGTGGGCATCGTGCTGGCGGCGCCGCACCTGAAGATGCCGGCGGTGACGCGGTTCGTGGACGGCTCCGGCCCGGTGTTCTCCGGCAGTCTGTTCCCGTTCCTCTTCATCACCATCGCGTGCGGCGCGGTGTCCGGGTGGCACTCGCTCATCGCGTCCGGCACCACGCCGAAGATGCTCGCCACAGAGGGCGACGCGAAGCTCGTGGGTTACGGCGCCATGTTGATGGAGGCCTTCGTGGCCATCATGGCGCTCATCGCCGCGTCGGTGCTGGAGCCGGGCGTCTACTTCGCCATGAACTCGCCGGCGGCGCTCATCGGCACCGAAGCGGCGCAGGCGGCGGCGACGCTCAGCCAGTGGGGCTTCGTCGTCACCCCGGAGGTGCTGGAGCAGACGGCGCGCGACATCGGTGAGACAACCATCCTCTCCCGCGCGGGCGGCGCGCCCACGCTGGCGGTGGGCATGGCGCAGATCCTCCACGGGCTGGTGTCCGGGAAGGGGATGATGGCCTTCTGGTACCACTACGCCATCCTCTTCGAGGCCCTCTTCATCCTCACCACCGTGGACGCCGGCACGCGCGTGGGGCGCTTCATGATTCAGGAGCTGGCGGGCCTGGTGTACGCGCCGCTCAAGCGCACCGAGTCCTGGGGCGCGAACCTGCTGGCCACCGCGCTGTGCGTGGCCGCCTGGGGCTACTTCCTCTACCAGGGCGTGGTGGATCCGCTGGGCGGCATCAACACGCTGTGGCCGCTGTTCGGCATCGCCAACCAGATGCTCGCCGCGGTGGCGCTCACGCTGGGCTGCGTGGCGCTGGTGAAGATGAAGCGCGAGCGCTACGTCTGGGTGCCCGGCATCCCCGCCGCGTGGCTGGTGCTGTGCACGCTCACCGCCGGCTTCCAGAAGGTGTTCGGCGGTGACGTGCGTGTGAGCTTCGTGGCCCACGCGCGGGCCTTCTCCCTGGCGGTGGCCGAAGGGCGTCTCATCGCCCCGGCGAAGTCCGTGGAGGAGATGGAAGCCATCATCCACAATGACTACCTGGATGCCGGCCTCACCGTGTTCTTCATGGGGGTGGTGGTGGCGACCATCCTCTTCGGCGTGCGTGCCGCGCTCCGGGCCCGAAGCTCGCCGGTGCCCACGTCGCACGAGACGCCCTACGTGGCCGCCGCCGTCCCGGTGAAGCCGTGAGGCGCGCACTCACGCAGGCGCTCCAGCGCGGCTGGCGGCAGGCCGTGCGCACCGCGCGGTCGATGATTGGCGTGCCGGATTACGACACCTACGTCGCCCACATGCGCCGTCACCATCCGGACAAAGCGGTGATGACCTACGCGGAGTTTTTCAACGACCGCCTCCAGGCCCGCTACCGCGGAGGTGGCGGCCGGTGCTGCTGAGAGGATGAGTCGTTGAGTCTTCCGGATAAAACTGCTTAGTGGGTTTTACGGGTCAAGCCCGTTCAACCCCTTCGCAGGAGTCTGCTGTGTCTCGTACCTCGACGCCGTTCCGGACGTGGGCGCTGGGCGCCGTGTTTCTCGCATCGTTGGGAGGCTGCTCGGGCCCGGAGGACGCTCCTGTCGTTGGGGAGCCGGTAGGCAAGGTGGAGGCGGCCGCGCTGTCCACGCGCGTGGTGGGCTACCTGCCGACGTGGGCGGGGGATGTGAATGCCCTGCAGTACTCGAAGCTGTCTCACATCAACTACGCGTTCGCGTTGCCCACGGCGTCCGGTGGGCTCACGGGGGTGAGCAGCTCTGACGCTCGGCTGCGCTCGCTGGTGACGCAGGCGCATGCGCAGGGTGTGAAGGTGCTCATCGCCGTAGGCGGCTGGAACGACGGCAACGACAGCGGCTTCGAGCAGATGGCGGCCAACGCGGGCACGCGCACGGCGTTCGTGAACACGGTGGTGAACTTCGTCAACGCGGCCGGGCTGGACGGCGTGGACATCGACTGGGAGTACCCGGACCCCGGCACGTCGGGGAACAACTACGCGGCGCTGATGCGCGAGCTGGGCACGGCCATGCACAGCCGGGGCAAGCTGCTCACGGCGGCGGTGGTGGCCAACGGCTACACGGGCGGCGGCGTGCAGGCGTCCGTGTTCAGCGACGTCGATTTCCTCAACATCATGGCGTACGACGGCGGGCAGCCGCATTCGACGTATGACCTGGCGGTCCAGTCGCTGAACTACTGGAAGGGGCGCGGGCTGCCGGCGTCGAAGGCGGTGCTGGGCGTGCCGTTCTACGGGCGCTCGCCGTCGAGCTACGTGGGCTATTCGGAACTCGTCGCGCGCGACTCGCAGGCGCCCTACAAGGACAACGTGGGGGACGTCTATTACAACGGCATCTCGACCATCCAGGCGAAGACGCAGCTGGGGAAGCAGAACGGCGGCGTGATGATCTGGGAGCTGTCCCAGGACACGTCCGGGAGCACGTCGCTGCTCAACGCCATCTACTCCGTGGCGCAGGGCACGGGCGGCACGGGGGCGTACCGGCTGGTGAACAAGGCCTCTGGCCGGTGCGTGGACATCAGCGGCCCCAGCACGGCGGACGGCGCTACCATCCACCAGTGGGCGTGCCACACGGGCGCGAGCCAGCAGTGGTCCATGGAGGCCACGGACAGCGGCTTCTACCGCTTCGTGTCGCGCCACAGTGGCAAGGCGCTGGACGTGAAGGACGTGAGCACGGCGGACGGCGCGGGGCTCCAGCAGTGGTCCTACGGCGGCGGGAGCAACCAGCAGTTCAAGCCGGTGGCGCTGGGCAACGGCTTCCACCGGCTGGAGGCGCGCCACAGCGGCAAGGTGCTGGACGTGACGGGCTGCCAGCAGGGCAGCGGTGACGGCACCTTGCTTCAGCAGTGGACCTGGTCCAACAACGACTGCCAGCAGTTCCGGCTGGAAGCGCTGTAGCCCCTTGGAGGGAGGCGGGACCGGCGCCGCGCCGGCCCCGTCGTGCATCGGGATCGGGGCGGATGATATAGGGGTGCCCTCGATGATTGACTCATTCGCCCGGTGGGGACACCTGCTCCGTCGTCCCATCCACCTGGGGTGGGAGCGCCTGCGCTCCCCGTATGCGACGGCGCTCGGGATGTGCTTCGCATTGCTGCTGTTGCGCTCGCACGCCCGGCTCGCGCAGGCGCACCTCTGGGCGGAAGACGGAGGGAGGTTCCTGGCGGATGTGCTCGAACACGGCCTGGGCTCCACGTTCATGCCCTACGCGGGCTATTTGCATGTCGTCCCGCGACTGCTGGCGTGGGGCGTGGCGCTCCTGCCCATCGAAGCGTTCGCGCTGGGGGTGGCGTTCGTCACCCTGGCCCTCAACGCGGCACTGTTCGCGCTCATCGCGCGGGACGGCTGCCGCTGGCTGGTGCCCCATGACGGCGTGCGGATCTTCACCGCCGTGGCGTTCTGCTTCCTGTCGGGCACCTGGGAGGTGACGGGCAACCTCGCCAACCTCCACTCCGTCCTCTTCTACGGAGTCATGCTGGTGGCGCTCCAGGACCTGGACCGCCCGCTGGGATTCGCCGACGGGCTGGTGCTGCTCGCGGTGGCCACGAGCGCGGGCGAAGGCGTGTTGCTGGCGCCGGTCTTTCTGCTGCGCGGGGTGATGCGGTGGCGCGATGGCCGGCCCCTGCGCGAAGTGGTGGTGGAGGCACTGGCGGCGGCGGTGCTGACCGTGCCGGCCGGGGTGAACGCGGTGCTCCTCCGCCAGGCCGACTTGCCCGCCGCGGACTTCTCCACCTGGCCGCTGTCCCGCATGGCGGAGCACCTCTGGATCACGTTCAACGACCGCTATGTGCTGCACCCGGTGCTGGGCGACAGAGGGGCGATGGCCTATTTCTTCTGGCCGTTCGCGGTGCGGATGGCGGTGGTGTCCGGGTTCGTCGCCGTGCTCGTCCTGGGGCTTCGCCGGTTGCCCGCGCGTCCGCGCGTGTTGCTGCTGGCCGCCTGCGCCTGCGTCTCCGTGTTGATCCCGCTCACCTGGTATGTGCGCGCCGACGCGGCTGAATTCCCCACGTTCGGCGTGCTCCGGGATCCGGACGTGATGGATGCCCGCTACATGCTGTTCGCGCTCCCGGCGGGGCTCACCCTCTGGGTGGCGGCGCTGGGGCGGATCCGGACCGTCTTCGCCGGGGGCCTGTGCGTCTGCGTGGTGGTGCTGGCCCATCCACGCTGGACCTTCGAGCCGTGGGGGCCCGAGCGCGACTGGGCCCAGACCGCCCGACGCATCCGAGAGGTCCGCGAGACGCCAGGGGCGGAGGCGAGCGTGCGCATCAATCCCAAGGGATGGGCGATGCGGATCCGAGGCGCCTCGCGCCCCGGGCCGTGATCGCGCTCAGGGCTCCTGTGCCTTCGCGAGCGCGTCGCGCAGCCTGGCGGCGAGCACCTGGAGATGCGGAGGCTTGAGGAAGGAGTAGTGGTCTCCGGGCACCGTGTGCATGTCCAGTCCGCCGGGCGCGTAGGCGGCCCAGCCGTGGTCCCAGCGGGAGGCCTCCGCTTCGAAGAGCGTGAAGGGGCCGCTGGCCGGCGGCGGTTCGTAGACCCAGCCCGCGTTCAGGTGGACCTCGAACGCGTGACGCAGCTGGTGCAGCGACTGCTCCGCGGCGAAGAGCGGCTGGCTCGCCTCTTCCAGCACCTCCATCCACCGGCTGGGTGAGAGCCCTTCGTTCGGCGGCAGCGGCTGTCCCGAGGCGCGCAGCAGGTCCTCCAGGAACAGCGCGCTCAGCCGCGCCTTCGCGTTCATGTCATCCGGGTTGCCGAAGTGCAGGCTCGCGGAGGTGTCCAGCAGCGCGAGCAACGCCACCGTCTCGCCTTCACGCCGCAGCTGGTGGGCCATCTCCCACGCGACGCTGCCGCCCATGGACCAGCCGCCCAGCAGGTAGGGGCCGTGCGGTTGGACCTCTCGCACCGCGCGCACGTACAGGGTCGCCATCTCCGGAATGGAGTCGCAAGGAGGGCCCTCGCCGTCCAGGCCGCGGGCCTGGAGTCCGTAGAACGGCTGCTCCGGTCCCAGCGCCCGCGCCAGCTCCGCGTAGGGCACGACGCTGCCGCCTACGGCATGGACGCAGAAGAAGGGGCGCACGCCCTTGCGGCCCTTCTGGAGCGCGACCCGAGGTGTCCAGGGCGCCGCGTCCCGGAGCAGGCCCGCGAGGTGTTCCACGGTGGCGTTCTGGAAGAGCGCCGCCACCGGCAGCGTCCGGCCCAGCCGGGCGTGGATGGCCGACTGCACGCGCAGCGTCAGCAGCGAGTGGCCACCCAGCTCGAAGAAGTTGTCGCGCACGCCGATGGGATGCACGCCCAGCACCTCCTCCCAGATGCGCACGAGCTGGAGCTCCAGCGGCGTGCGGGGACCCACCAGGGTTCGCGTGGGCTCGCGGCCTGCCTCCGGTGCGGGCAGCGCCTTGCGGTTCACCTTGCCCGAGGGCGTCAGCGGGAACCGCTCCATCGCGACCCAGCGCGCGGGCACCATGTATTCCGGCAGCCGCTGTCGCAGGAAGCTCCGCAGTGCTCCGACGTCCAGGGACTTCCCTCCGGCATCCACCACCCAGCCCACCAGCTGCTTCTGGCCGCTTCCGTCATCCCTCGCGTCGACGACGCAGTCGCGCACCGACGGGTGCTGCGCCAGCGCTGCTTCAATCTCTCCCAGCTCGATGCGGAAGCCGCGCACCTTGAGCTGCGCGTCACGCCGGCCCAGGTACTCCAGCGTGCCGTCCGGAAGAAGCCGCGCCCAGTCGCCCGTGCGGTACAGCCGGCCTCCGGGCGTGGCGCCGAGCGGATCCGGGATGAAGCGGTCGGCGGTGAGGCCGGGCTGGTTCAGGTAACCGCGGCAGACCTGCACGCCGCCCACGTACACCTCGCCCGTGACGCCCTGGGGCACCGGCTGGAGATTCGCGTCCAGCACGTGCACGGGCACGTTGATCAGGGGCCGGCCGATGGAGGGCAGTGCCGGCCAGATGTCCGGATCTCCCTTCAGCGACAGGGACGTCACCGCGTGGGCTTCGGATGGGCCGTAGTGGTTGTGCAGCACCGCGCCCGTGCGCTTCATGAAGCTGCGGATCGCCGGAGTCATGCGCAGCTGCTCTCCCGCGACCATGATCTCCCGGACGCGCGTGGGGAAGGTGCCCTCGCGCTCGGCCACCTCCGCCAGGTTCTGGAGTGCGACGAAGGGCATGAAGAACCGCTCGATGCCCGCACCCTCCAACAGGGCCAGCAGTTGGCTGGCATCGCGGCGGACCTCGTCGGTGAGCAGCACCAGTTCACCGCCCGCGGCCCAGGTCGCGAAGAGTTCCTGGAAGGACACGTCGAAGCTCAGCGCGGAGAACTGGAGCGTGCGTGCCCCGGGCGCCACCGCGTCCCCCAGCTGCCAGTGCAGCAGGTTCACCAGCGCCGCGTGGTGCATCGCGATGCCCTTGGGCGTGCCGGTGGAGCCGGAGGTGAAGATGACGTAGGCGAGCGCCTGCGCGTTGCCTCGGGATTCTGGCCGCGTGTCGGGTTCCCGGGCCAGGGCTTCCGTCCGCGTGTCGAGCTCCAGCACTCGCGCCGCGCTGGACCCCAGGACCTCGCGCAGCTCGTGCGAGGTGAGCAGCACCGCCGCGCCTGACGCCTGGAGCATCGCGGCGAGCCGCTCCGGCGGATAGGCCGGATCCAGGGGGACGTAGGCGCCTCCCGCCTTGAGCGTGCCCAGCACCGCCACGGGCAACTCCAGCGAGCGCCGCAGGTGGATGCCCACGCGGACATCCGTCCCCACGCCCAGGCCGCGCAGTTGGTGCGCGAGCTGGTTCGAGCGCCGCTCCAGCTCCCCGTAGGTGAGCGCCTCATCTCCGAAGCGCACCGCGATGGCGTCAGGCGTCCGCGAGGCAGTGGCTTCGAAGAACGCGTGGATGCCCGGCATGGCGGGAAAGGCCGCCGGCCGGAGCGCCCACGCCGCCAGCTGTCGCCGCTCCGCGTCCGCGAGCATGGGCAGCGTGCCCAGGGGCGCGTCCGGCGCCGCGAGCGCGCCTTCGAGCAGCCGCGTGTAGTGATCCGCGAACCGCGCCACCGTGGCCTCGTCGAAGAGGGCGGTGTTGTACTCCCAGAGGATGGACACGCCCTCCGGCGCTTCCCGCACGAAGAGGGTGAGGTCGAACTTCGCCATGCCGGGCTCGAAGGCCAGGGCGCTGACGTGGACGCCGGGCAGCTCCCAGGGCGCGCCCCCGTTCTGGAAGACGAACATGACCTGGAACAGCGGCGAGCGGCCCAGGTCCCGCGTGGGGACCAGCGCGTCCACGAGCTGTTCGAACGGCATGTCCTGGTGGGCATAGGCGCCCAGGCAGGCCTCGCGTACGCGGCCCAGGAGCGCGCGGAAGCTCTCCGCCCCAGTGGCATCCACGCGCAGGGCCAGGGTGTTGGTGAAGAAGCCGATGAGGTTCTCCACCTCGCGCTGGCCGCGCCCCGCGATGGGCGTGCCGATGACGAGGTCGTCCTGTCCGCTGTGCCGCGCGAGCAGCGCGTGAAATCCCGCGAGCAGCAACATGAAGGGCGTGACGCCCGCGTCGCGTGCCAGGGCCTGCACCGCGGCGGGAATCGAGGCGGGCAGGGGGCGCGAAAGCTGGAGGCCCTGGTAGGTCTGCACGGTCGGCCGTGGCCGGTCGGTGGGCAGCTCCAGCGTCGGCGGAGCGCCTTCCAGGTGCTGCTTCCACCACGCGCGCTGGGCCTCCAGCGTCTCGCCCGCCATCACCTGACGCTGCCACGCGGCGAAGTCCGGGTACTGCACGGACAGGGGCGGCAGGGTCAGCGATTCGCCCTGGTGACGTGCCGTGTAGAGGGCCTTCAGCTCGCGCACCAGGATGTCGATGGACCAGAAGTCACACACGATGTGGTGCATGACCATCAGCAGCGCGTGTCGCTCCGGCGCCGTGTGTACCAGGGTGGCGCGCACCAGCGGGCCGCGCTCCAGGTCGAAGGGCTTCTTCGCCTCCGCCTCCGCGCGCGAGCGCAGCAGCGCGTCCCCGTCCAGGGACTCGAGGGCGAGCGTGAACGGCCGATGCTCCACGACGTGTTGGACCGGCTGACCCTCGCCGTCGCTGAACGTGGTCCTCAAGGCCTCATGCCGTTGGATGAGCGCATCCAGCGCGCCCTCCAGCGCTGGGACGTCCAGCGAGCCGTCGAGGTGGAAGAAGAAGGGCACGTTGTACGCGCTTCCGTGGGGATCCAAGCGCGCGAGGAACCACAGGCGCTGCTGCGCGAAGGACAAGGGCCGCGGCTTGTCCCGCGACCCCGCGACGATGGGCGGCACCGGCGGACCGTGGCCTCCCTTCTGGAGCGCCTCCAGCCGCTCCGCGAACCGGGACACCGTCGGGGACTCCAGGAGCAGGCGCAGGGGCACGTCCCGCTGGAGCACGTCCCGCAGCCGCGACACCACCCGCGTGGCGAGCAGCGAGTGTCCGCCCAGCTCGAAGAAGTGGTCGTGCGCTCCCACGCGGGGCACGCCCAGCAGCGGCGCCCACAGCTCCGCCACCAGCGTCTCCCAACCCTCGCGTGGCGCCACGTAGGCGTCCGGGCCCGTCCGCGTTTCCGGCGCGGGCAGGGCCTTGCGGTCCACCTTCCCTGACGGGGTCAGCGGCATCCGCTCCAACTTCACGAACGCGGAGGGCACCATGTGCGCCGGCAGCCGCGCGGCCAGGTGGGCACGCAGGTCGCCCGCGTCCACGCGCGCGCCGGTGACGTAGGCCACGAGCCGCTTGTCGCCGGGAGCGTCCTCTCGCACGACGACGCTCGCGTCCTCCACGCCCGGCGAGGCCTTGAGCGCGGTCTCGATCTCTCCTGGCTCGATGCGGAAGCCGCGCACCTTCACCTGCGAGTCGGTCCGGCCCAGGAAGTCGAGGACGCCCTCTGGCCGCCACCGCACCCGGTCTCCCGTGCGGTACAGCCGCGCGCC
Source organism: Corallococcus exiguus (assembly GCF_009909105.1). Taxonomy (NCBI): domain Bacteria; kingdom Pseudomonadati; phylum Myxococcota; class Myxococcia; order Myxococcales; family Myxococcaceae; genus Corallococcus; species Corallococcus exiguus. The sequence goes on along the minus strand of NZ_JAAAPK010000007.1, from coordinate 304,611 downwards.
CGGCGTCGTGCTGAACGGATGCGGCACGAAGCGCTCCGCGGTCTGCGCGGGCTGTTGCATGTAGCCCCACGCGAGGCCATCGCCGCCCAGGTACAGCTCGCCCGCCACGCCCACCGGCACCGGCGCGCCCATCGCGTCCAGCACATAGGCCTGCGTATGGGTGATGGGCCGGCCGATGGGAACGGGGCGCCCGTCGTCCACCGTGCCCTCCAGCGGATGAACGGTGGAGAAGGTGGTGTTCTCCGTGGGGCCATAGGCGTTGATGACGTCCCGGCCGGCCTCGCGCACCTGTCGAGCGGCCAGCGGGGACATGGCCTCGCCGCCCGTCATCACCTGCCGCACGCGCGCGAGCGCCTGGGGCTGGAACATCGCCATCTGGTTGAAGAGGGCCGTGGTGATGAACAGCGTGGTGATGCCCTGCTGCTCCAGCACCCGGGCCAGTTCCTCCAGAGACGGCTGATGCGCGGGGGAGACCACGAGCTTCGCGCCATGCAGGAGCGCGCCCCACAGCTCTAGCGTCGACGCGTCGAAGGAGATGGGCGCCAGTTGGAGGAGGACCTCGTCCGGGCCGAAGCGCGCGTACGTCGTCCCCTTCACCAGCCGCACCACGCCTCGGTGCGGGATGCACACGCCCTTGGGCCGGCCGGTGCTGCCGGACGTGTACATGACGTACGCCAGCGCGTTCGCGGGGACGGTGATGCGCGGCGCTCGGGTGGACTCGTTCGCGAAGACAGCCCACGACGGCTCCAGCGGCACCACGCGCGCCTCCAGCGCCGCGAGCTTCGCCTCCTGGCCTGGCTGGGCCAGCAGCACCGGCAGGCGCGTGTCCCGGGCCATGAAGAGCAGGCGCTCGGTGGGATAGGCCGGATCCAACGGGACGTAGGCGCCGCCCGCCTTGAGGATGGCCAGCGTGGCCACGACCATCTCCAGCGAGCGGCCAGTGCACAAGCCCACCGGCGTGCCCACGTCCACGCCCAGCACGCGCAGGTGGTGCGCCAGCTGGTTCGCGCGCGCGTCCAGTTCCGCGTACGTCAGCTGGCGGCCCTCGAACTCCACCGCGATGGCCTGGGGCCTCTCCCGGGCCTGCTCCTCGAAGAGCGAGGTGATCGACGCCTCACGCGGAGGGTCAGCGTGGGTGTCGTTCCAGGTGAACAGCAGCCGCTGGCGCTCCTCGTCGGTGAGCAGCGGGAGCCGTGCCACGGGTTCTTCCCTCCGGGCGACGGCGGCCGCGAGCAGGCGCGTGTAGTGCTCGGCCATGCGCGCGACGGTCGCTTCCTCGAAGAGGGCGGTGTTGTACTCCCAGACGAAGTCCAGGCCTTCGGCGGACGGCTGGGCGAAGAGGGTGAAGTCGAACTTCGCCATCCCCGTTTCGACGTCCATCGGCGCCACGGACACATCCGGCAGGGCGCGCGCGGCGGGGCCTCCGGCGTTCTGGAGCACGAACATCACCTGGAACAGCGGCGCGCGGCTGGGGTCGCGTTCGGACTGGAGCGAGCGCACCAGCTGCTCGAAGGGAATGTCCTGGTGGGCGAAGGCCTCCAGCGTGAGGTCGCGGACTCGGCCCACGAGGTCGCGGAAGCTCGCGTCCGGAGACGCGGTGATGCGCAGCGGCACCGTGTTGATGAAGAAGCCGACCAGCCCCTCCAACTCCTGGCGCTCGCGGCCTGCGAGAGGTGCGCCAATGACGACGTCATGCTGGCCGCTGTAGCGGGCGAGCAGGGCGTGGAAGCCCGCCAGCAGCAGCATGAAGGGGGTGGCGCCCTCCTGCTGCGCCAGCGCTTCCAGGGCTCGCGACAGCGCGGGCGACGCCTTCCGGGACAGGTGCGCGCCCTCGAAGGTCTGCACCGCCGGGCGCGGCCGGTCCGTGGGCAGGTCGAGGAAGGCCGGTGCGTCCTGGAGCCGGGCCTTCCACCACCCGAGCCGCGCCTCCACCCCCGCGCTCGCCCACGTCCGCCGCTGCCAGCGCGCGAAGTCCGCGGGCTGGAGGGACAGGGGCGGAAGCTCCGCCGCGCCGCCGCCGGTGGCCTCGCGGTAGAGCGCCGTCAGCTCGCGCTCCAACACGCCCAGCGACCAGCCGTCGCAGATGATGTGGTGGAAGGTGACGAGCAGGGCGTGCTCCCCGTCCCGCACGTGCACCAGCGTCGCGCGCACGAGCGGCCCCTGGGACAGGTCGAAGGGAAGGCGCACCTCCGCCTCCGCGCGCCGCGCCAGCTCCGCCTCCGAGGACACGCGCTCGCGCCGCAGCGGCACGTGCAGCGCCGGGGCGATGCGCTGCACCGGCTGGCCCTGGTGCTCCACGAAGGTGGTGCGCAGCGCCTCGTGACGCCGCACGAGCGCCTGGAGGCACTGCTCCAGCGCGCCGTCATCCAGCGGCCCGCTCCAGCGCGTGAACCAGGGCAGGTTGTACGAGAAGCCGTCCGGATCCATCCGGGTGAGGAACCACAGGCGCGCCTGGGCCGAGGACAGCGGCGGGACCTCGTCGCGCGGGCTCGGCACGAGCGGCGGCGCTTCAACGTCCTCCGTCGGCCTCAGCGAGGCCAGGTGGGCGGCCAGCTCTTCCACGGTGGGGTTTTCGAACAGGATCCGCACCGGCAGATCCACCTGGAGCCGGTCGCGCAGCCGCGCGGTGACCTGGGTCGCCAGGAGAGAGTGGCCGCCCCGTTCGAAGAAGTGGTCGTGCGCGCCCACGCGCGGCAGGCGCAGGAGCGCGGCGAAGACTCCCGCGACCTCCGTCTCCAGTGGCGTGCGCGGGGCCACGAAGGCCTGGGCCGAGTCCGCGTCGTCGTCCGGCGCGGGCAGGGCGCGCCGGTCCAGCTTGCCGCTGGGAGTGAGGGGGAACGCGTCCAGCAACACGAAGGCCGCGGGCACCATGTACTCCGGCAGCCGGTCGCGGAGCACCGCCTTGAGCCCGCCCGCGTCCACGTCCGCTCCGGGCTGCGTCACCACGTAGGCCACCAGGTGCTTGCCCCGCGCCGCGTCCTCCCGCGCGATGACCGCGACGTCCTTCACGCCCGGCAGCTTCGCCACCGCCGCCTCCACCTCCGGCAGCTCGATGCGATAGCCGCGGATCTTCACCTGGGCGTCGCGCCGGCCCAGGAACTCCAGGGTGCCGTCCGGCAGGTACCGCGCGAAGTCACCGGCGCGGTACATCCGAGCGCCCGGATGCGGGCTCAGCGGATCCGGCAGGAAGCGCTCCGCCGTGAGGTCCGGCCGGTGCAGGTAGCCGCGCGCGAGCCCCGCGCCGCCGATGTACAGCTCGCCAGCAACGCCCACGGGCACCGGCTCCCACCGGGCATCCAGCAGGTACGTGCGTGCGTTGGTGATGGTGCGGCCAATGGGAGGCAGGTCCGGCCAGGTGTCCGGGTTGCCTTTCAGCACGTGGGCCGTGGCCGCGTGCGTCTCCGTGGGGCCGTAGTGGTTGTCCAGCACGCACCCGTCCAGCGCGTGGAGCAGCCGCCGCAGCGCGGGCGTCATCCGGAGCTGTTCGCCCGCGGTGTTGATCTCCTTGAGCGACGTGGGCAGCAGGCCGTCCGAGTCCGCCACCTCCGCCAGGTGCTGCAAGGCGACGAACGGCAGGAAGATGCGCTCCACGCCCTGGTCGCGCATCAACGTGAGCAGGGCCCGGCCGTCGCGCCGCGTGTCCTCCGAGACGAGCACCAGCTCCCCGCCCGCGGCGAACGTGGGCAGCATCTCCTGGAAGCACACGTCGAAGCTCAGCGCGGAGAACTGGAGCGTGCGGCCCCGGGGCGCGGTGGAGCGGCGCACCTGCCACTGGATGAGATTGAAGAGCGGGCGGTGCGGCATCGCCACGCCCTTGGGCACGCCCGTGGAGCCCGACGTGAAGATGACGTAGGCCAGCGTGTCCGGTCCGCCCGCAGGAGTGGGCGCGGTGTCTGGCGTGGAGAGTTCGTCCTCCAGGAACAGCCGCTCCGCGCCGCCCTCCGGCAGCCCCGACGCCAGGGAGCGCCGCGTGACGAGCACCTTCGCGCGCGACGTCTCCAGCATCAGCGCCAGCCGCTCCGGCGGATAGGCTGGATCCAACGGGCAGTAGGCCGCGCCCGACTTGAGGATGCCCAACACGCCCACCGCCAGCTCCAGCGAGCGGTCCACGCACAGCCCCACGGCCGTGTCCGGCGTCACGCCGCGCTGGCGCAGCGCATGGGCGACGCGGTTGGCCCGCCGGTCCAGCTCCGCGTACGTGAAGCTCGCCTCTCCGAAGCGCACCGCGATGGCGTCAGGATTCCGGCGCACGCTGGCCTCGAAGAGGGCGTGCACTCCGGGATGCAGCGGCACATCCGCGCCGGTGTCGTTCCAATCCCGCACCGCGCGTTCCCGCTCGCGCGCGGTCAGGAGCGGCAGCAGGGACACGGGGGACTCCGGCTTCGCGACGGCGCCCTCCAGCAGGCGCGCGTAGTGCGCGGCCATGCGCGCCACCGTCGCCTCGTCGAAGAGGTCCGCGTTGTATTCCCAGCGCGCCTCCAGGCCGCTGGGGTCGTCGTAGAGGAAGAGGGTGATGTCGAAGCGCGCGACACCGGGCTCGAAGTCCAGCTCCGTCACGGTGAGGCCGGGCCACTTGAGCGCGGCCCACGGCGAGTTCACGTGCACGAACAT